>UNSJ01000009.1 GCA_900548405.1 Candidatus Gastranaerophilales bacterium
TTTTTTAAAAGAATAATATTAACTATTTTATTCAATTTATATTTTTTAACTGTTTTTTTATTTAAAAGTTTTGAAATCTTATCGTGATGAAAATTTAGCTGGTTATTTTTTATATTTATTTTGTTTGAAATAAAAAAAGGAGAAAGATATGCTAAATTTTTATCAGTATCAATTGCTGTTATAAAAATTTTATTTTTTTTATTATTTCTTACAGAATTTTCACAAGATTGCTCTGAAACGTTATTGGTATATAACTTGTCGTTATAAATAGTATTCTTATCATGATTTTCTTGTAAATTTGAGAAAGAATTATTATTGGTATATATCGTTTCGATATGTGTATTTTCTTTATTTGAAATTTTTTCAAAAAAATAATTTAAAAAACTTTTTGTGTTATATCCGATTCCAAAACAAATATCTAAAATTTTTATTTCATTATTGTTTTTAAAATAATCATCAAAGTTTGCAGGCAGAATAAATTTTTCATAAGCTTCCGACAAAGCTCCATATGTTGAATGGTAAATATCATCCGCATCAGGAGAAAAAAGGCCTACTGAGCCGTCATTAGTAAAGTATGGGTATAATTCGTACATATAACCATTATAGGACAGTCTGTATATAGTTCAAATTCTTTAAATATCTTCATTGTTAGCATTTTTTATTGTTTCTGTTATAATGTATTTAGATTATATGAGGGAATTATGAAAATAAGTGTGAAAGTACCCGCTACAACAGCTAATATAGGACCCGGATTTGATTGTCTGGGACTTGCTTTACCTCTTTATAACACTATTACTATTGAGGAAACAGTACTGCCGGGTACAGGTATAGAAATTAATGTAATGAATGACGATACATCAGATGATGATTTGATGTTAGAACATATTCCGATGGATGAAAACAGCATTATCTACAAGGCTGTTGAGCTTTTATATAATTCAATCGGACAAACACCGAGTGAACTTAAAATAACTGTGCAATCACAAATTCCTATTGCAAGAGGCTTAGGAAGCAGTGCATCTGTTATTGTAGGCGGTCTTCTGGCTGCTAACGAGCTTTTAGGCAGACCTGCCGATGAAGTGGCTTTACTTTCAATAGCAACCGAAGTTGAAGGTCACCCTGATAACGTTACTCCTGCTATTGTTGGAGGTTTAGTGCTTACTTCGCAGGAAGATGACGGACGTATTATATATAGAAAGCTTGCTTGGCCTGAAGAATGGAATATAACTGTTTGTGTGCCTGATTATGAGCTTTCTACCGATATCTCACGTTCTGTACTTCCAAAAGAAGTTCCTATGTCTGATGCTGTATTTAACGCTCAAAGATTGGCAATATTTATTCAGGCTGTTAATACAAAGGATGCCGAATTAATGAAACTTGCCCTTCATGACAGGTTGCATCAGCCTTACAGAATGAAACTTGTGCCGGGATTAGACAAAATTATTGATAATCTTAAACACGAAGAAAATGTTTTAGGCTGTGTACTTAGCGGTGCTGGACCTTCAATCGTAATTATTTCACAAAAGAATAACTTGGATAAGATTAAATCAATTGTTAGAGATACCTGGGCTGACTTAAATGTAAAAGTTAATATTATGACTATGCCTGTTGAATCTCAAGGTGCACAAATCATTACACATGATAATTAATAGTAAAGTGGCATTTATTATCAAAGTAAATTTGTAATAATGTTACTATGAGAGTGTGTATAACAAATAATTGTGTAGGATGCGGAGCTTGCGCCTCCGTTAATCCCGAAGTTTTTGAGATAAATAACAATTACGCCACAGTAAATCCATATAAGATTGACGGGCGGGAAGAAAGCTGTATTTATGCAGCAATTAATTGTCCGGCTAACGCAATAGATTTAAGTGAATATTAGCAAAATAAAAGCTCCCTTATCGGGGAGCCTTTATTATTTATTAACCCTGTCCTGTATAATCCGGAGTTAAGCCTTTTACGCCTGCTTTTTCTTCTTCTTTCTTCGCATCGTATTCTGCTTGTGCTATCTTCAGTCTTGATTCCAAATTATCTTTTTCTGTTTGTAATGAATCTTCTAAATCTTTAAGCGGCTGCAACTGAGCTTCTCTTTCCATTTCAAACATATTCTGCCACATAGATTGTGCCATAGAGTATTGCTGTTGAACTTGTTGTTGAATCATTGAATAAAGCGAATATTGCTCGGTTGTCATTCCTGCTGTAACACCTAACATATTTGTAGGGTCAAAACCTCCGACACCTGCCCTGCTCATTGCACCAAATACAGAAGCTTGCATTTGACTTTGCATTTGAGCCTTCAAGTTACGTTCTTGGGATTGCATGTTCTTTTCCATGTCACCGATTTCTCTGGTGACACGACGCAAACGGCTTTGAACACTTGTCATTTGATACTGTAAATCTCTGACAAGTTTTCCGGCCATTAATTTACCATATGCGCCTGATAGAAAACCCATGTGTATATCCTTTGTGTTTTGTCCTCGTAAATATATAAAGTATATATTTAAAGTTAAATTGCTTATTTACATTACTTTGTTAACATTTCGTTACAAAGGTAAAAGTTTATATTGATAATATTCCCTAAATCTCTGTATTATTGCACAATTTACTTTTTCTTGATAAAATTCATTTTGAAGGAGACATTATGCTAGATAAAAGATTTTTTACCGGAAAAAATATTGTATTTGTAGGATTAGTAATATTACTTTTGCTTATTTTACCTAAAATAATAGGAATATTAATGTTATTTTTCGGAGCTTATGTAATAGCATGTGCTTTAAATCCTTATGTTACAAAATTAATGTTAAAAATGAAAAATCGTACTGCAGCATCTTCCTTAGTTCTTTTGGGCTCAATTTTGGGAATTGTAGCATTATTTATTCCTATATTTTTTGTTGCGTATAAAGAAATAAGAACATTTATGATTACGCTGCCTGAAAAAATTACAGACGTTACAAATTTTTTAATGAACACAGAGTTTTACGGTCATAAATTGCCTGATATGTTTGACTCTGATACCATTTTAGGCGGTTCTTCATCCTTTGCACAAGGTTTATTCAATCAATCATGGAGCCTTACGGTAAGCATTTTCCAGCTAATAATGATTTCTGTGGCTTTGACGATGATTGTATATTACATACTCGTAGATAAATCATATTTGAAGAAGAAATTCCTTCAATTCTTTCCTCCTGATTTAAAAGAAAAGGCAGATGCTATTTTAAGCACAATAAGCAATAAAGTCGGCGGATATGTAAGAGCCCAGATTATTTCAATGGCTGCTGTCGGAATTATGATGTCTGTTGTCCTTGTTATTCTTGGAGTAGAATATTCAACATTATTGGGGCTTATCACAGGTATACTTGATATTATTCCTATATTAGGTCCTACAATTGCTTTGGGTATAATAATTTTAGTTGCATATCCTGCAGGATTGGTTAAAATTATTCTTATAGTAGTCGGATTTTTACTGGTACAACAGATTTCTAATTATATAGTAAGACCTGTATTATTTGGAAAATTAATGGAATTACACCCTTTAATGATATTTTTGGCTTTATTTTTGGCAGAGCAATTCTTAGGATTCTGGGGAGTGATTTTATCCCCTGCAATTGCCGCAACCGTATGCGTATTAATAGATGAACTCTATTTAACACCTATGAATTTGAAAATAAAGGATAATAATGAATAAAGAAAAATACCTGTATACCAGAAAGACTTCTAAAAATGCCGATTTTATAATGTGGATGGCTTTTCCAGGTATATATTCCTTTTCTTTGTCATCTTTGGGCTACCTTTGGATGTTTAAATCAATTGATGAAATTGATGATGTGAATATAGAAAGGGTTTGTTCCGATACTGAAAATACAAAATATAGTATTTCTGAAGTTAATCTTATAGGTTTTTCTTTTTCATTTGATTTGGATTTTTTAACTATATTTTCAATGTTAGAGAAATATAATATACCTTTAAAATCAAAAGACAGAGATAATCATCCGCTTATATTTGCAGGCGGACCTGTCGTCAGTGCTAATCCTGAGCCTTACAAGGATTTTTTTGACTTTTTTATAATAGGTGACGGTGAAGACATTAATCTGGATGCAGTAAGAATTTGTAAAAACAATCCGGACAAAGAAACTGCTTTAAAATTATTATCAGAAATTGAAGGTATTTATGTACCTAAGTATAATAAAGGAAAAGTTAAAAAGCTTACCAAACGTTTAACCGAATGTATTTATACACCTATTTTAAGTGAAGATGCATTCTTTAAAGGAGCTTTCATAATGGAAATGTCAAGAGGATGTGCAAACCGATGCGGTTTTTGTCTTGCATCGTATTTGAATTTACCTCTGAGGTCGGTTCCTTATGATGAATTAATTAAAACTATAAATTTAGGGTTAAGCTATACTAATAATATTGCCCTTTTAGGTGCGCAAATAAGTGCACACCCTCGTTTTCACGATGTTTGCAAATATATTTACGATAAAATCCAATCAGGTGAAGACATTAAAATGAGTGTTTCTTCTTTGCGCGTAGATGCAATGACAGAAGATGTTGTAAAAACACTTACCGCAGCAGGGCAGAAAAACTCTACCCTTGCTATTGAAGCCGGAAGCGACAGGTTAAGGAAAGTAATAAATAAAAACTTATCTGAAGAACAAATATTTAATGCAGTACAAATTGCGCGCGATAACGGTTTAAAAGGGCTTAAATTCTATGGAATGATAGGGTTGCCGACTGAAACAGAGGATGATATTAATGCAATAATTGATCTTGCAAAACGCATAAAAAAAGAGAATAAAGGTTTTAATATTTCCTTCGGCTTTTCCAGTTTTGTTCCTAAACCTAATACACCTTTTCAGTGGTTCGGACGTGAGAATACTAAATCCTTAGAGAACAAAAGCAGCTATTTAAAGAAAGAATTACATAAACTTGGTGTAACAGTACACATTTCAAGTATAAAATGGGATTATTGGCAGGCAGTTTTATCACGCGGCGATGAGTCATTAAGTGATTTTATACTTGAAGTATACAATCAGGGCGGCAAATTGGGGGCTTTTAAGTCTGCTGCAAAGAAATATAATATTAATACGGATTATTTTGCACTGGAAAATTATCCTTTTGATAAGGAATTGGCTTGGGACTTCATAGAAATTAATCCTGGAAAAGAATTCCTTATAAAAGAAAACCAAAGGCTTATAAATCAGGTTTAAAGCGGTGTGTAATCACTATAAACAAGACTTGCCCATTTTTCAAAATAACTTATTTGGGTTGCGCTCCCTGATTTAATATAAATTCTATGAATAGATGATGCCGGAATATCTAACGCAAGGCATATTGCTGCTTTTATAATGTCTTTATGAGTTACAATAATAATTCTATTGCCTAAATTCTCATCAATAATCTTGTTTAGCGAAACTTCAACTCTGTTAATAAAGTTAGTAACACTTTCAGCATCATCAGGAGTAGCAATATCAGGTGAGTTAATTAATTGTTCAAGCTCATCAGGATATTTTTCATGCACCTGTTCAAATGTTAAACCGTTAAAACTTCCGCATTTTCTGGGATGCAAGTCCTCAATAACTTCAAAATCCTGTTTATAGATTTTAGCAACCATTTCTGCACTTTGTTTTGAACGAACAGCAGGAGAAGAATAAATTTTGCTGTTTTTTATTCCTCTTTTTCTGATGAAATCGCATATTTTTTCTATTTCTTCCTGACCTGCATCATTTAACGGCGGATAATTTTCAGTATCCGTAAATCTGTCATCCTCACTATATATAGTTGCTCCGTTGCATATAAAAGTTATTTTACATCTTCTGTTAAAATACATTATTAAATTACCTCATTTTTTTCATTATAGCATCATTTTGTAGTATAATCAAGATGAGCAGAGCAGCAGTTTCGCTCAAAATAAAGTTAAAAGAACGTGAAAAGGAGATTATTATGAAGGGAAAAGCATTTAAATTCGGAGATAACATATCAACAGACCATATAGCACCCGGAAGATTGTTCCACTTGCGTTCTAATTTACCTGAATTTGCAAAGCATGTACTTGAAGATGCTGATCCGGAATTTGCAAAAAAAATGCAAAAGGGTGATTTTGTTGTGGCAGGGTCAAATTTCGGCTTAGGGTCTTCACGCGAACATGCTCCCCAAATTATCAAATTAGCAGGAGTAGGTGCAGTAATTGCAAAATCTTTTGCAAGAATATTTTACAGAAACGCTATTAATATAGGGCTTTTGGCAATTGAATGCGATACTGATTCAATTGATGCAGGCGATGAGCTTGAACTTGATATAGAAAACGGGATTTTGAAAAATCTAACTAACGGAACAATAACGCAAATTGAACCGCTTCCGCCTGTTATGATTAAACTTTTACAAGATGGCGGATTAGTTGAACATATCAAGAAAAACGGCGACTTTAAATTAGTTTAAAGGCTTACCAGCCCTTTAAATCGTTTAAGGTTTGAATAGCTTTTCTTGAGTCCCTGTCACGAAGCATATAATACTGACCTTTTTGCGGATGAATTATGCACATTGTCCTGCTGCAGCGTTTAAAAAATTCTGCAAGCATAGTATAATTTGATGCTTTTTTTCTAACTTCGTTACATTCTGCTATACTGTCACATATTTTTGAAGGACCAATATCACCTGTCCTCATAGAATTGAACTCACCTTCTGAATACGGTGATATATTATAATATCTTGAATTATTATAAACATAATTTGAAATATCATAGTGAAAATCTTTTGACAGTGGTCCTTCTGAACTTTCAGAATAAACATAAAAGATTATTTTTTTATCAGAATTAAAAATTCTTGTCCAGGTCCCTGTTTGATAAGAAGCAGTAATAATATCCTGAGGAATTCTCATAGGTCTGTAATTTTTATACTCGGTAGAACTCATTTGCGTTCTTTTTGTCTTACTGCCTGAAGATTTTTTAGTACCTATGTCTGATGTAATTGTTCTAATGGCTTTATTAAAATTATCTAATGACAATTCTTTAAGTATACCGGTGTAATAAGCTATTCCTATTACTACTCCCAGACATATTAGAAAGTTAATAGTTTCTACAACTTTACTGTTTATTTTCATAACAACCTCGATTAAATTATACAGTATTTTTAACATTTTTACAACATCTGTTGACAATGTATTATGCCCGTAGTTAAATAGAGGTACACGCTTAGCCGAAATTTTCGTGCTGGATTTGACGGTTAAGACAAGAGTGTAGTTAACAAAAACAGCAAAAGGAGAACTAAATGCCTACAATTAACCAGCTTGTACGTTCTGAACGTAAAAAGCTTAAAGACAAAACTAAATCTCCTGCTTTGATGGATTGTCCTCAAAGACGTGGAGTATGCACAAGGGTTTACACTACAACCCCTAAAAAACCTAACTCAGCTCTTAGAAAAGTTGCCAGAGTAAGATTAACAAACGGATTTGAAGTAACTTCATATATTCCGGGTATCGGTCACAACCTTCAAGAACACAGTGTTGTTCTTATCAGAGGTGGAAGGGTAAAAGACCTTCCTGGTGTAAGATATCACATCGTTAGAGGTACTTTAGATACAGCAGGTGTTGCTAACAGAGCACAAAGCAGATCTAAATACGGTGCTAAGAAAAACGCTAAAGGAGGTAAGAAATAATGTCAAGACGTTCTAAACCAGCTAAAAGAATACCTTTAGCAGATCCGGTATACAACAGTGTTGATATATCAAAATTTATTAACCGTATTATGAGACGCGGTAAAAAATCTATTGCTGAAAAAATCTTCTATTCTACAATGACTAGAATTGAAGAAAGAACTAACGAAAAAGCAATGGAAATTTTCCAAAAAGCTATGACTAACGCAACTCCATTATTGGAAGTTAAAGCTAGACGTATCGGCGGTTCAACTTACCAGGTTCCTATCGAAGTTAAAGCAGACAGAGGTTTCGCTCTTGCTTCATCCTGGTTAATCGAAGCTGCTAAAAAACGCGGCGGAAAATCATTCATCGATAAATTAACTAACGAATTAATCGATGCTTCAAACGGTTCAGGTGCAGCATGTAAAAAACGTGAAGACACCCACAAAATGGCTGAAGCTAACAAAGCTTTCGCACATTACAGATATTAATTTTATTAATATAACAGCAAAAAGGAACCTCACAAGGGTTCCTTTTTTATGTGAATAATTCATAAATATACATTGGAGGAAGTATGAAAATACAAAAAACAGATAATACTCGCTATACCCCATACAATTATCCTGCTTTTAAGGCTAGATATAAAAAAACTGATGAGCTTATCGGACTAATTGATGCTGCGGCAGGAACCCCGCAAGGGTTAAGAATAGGTGAAGCACTTGATAAAACAGCAGAATTTTTTAAGGGAGTGTTGCTTGAATTCGGGAGAAAAATTACTGACGATAAATCGCAGGCAGTCGTAATTAGAAACTTAAACAACGGTAATCAAATCAGCACAAATATTAACGGCAGATATAAAGTTGATACTGAAATATACATGCTTGAAAGCGTTGCTAATCCAAAGCACGAATTGCATCAAAAGCTATTTGGAGATGATAGTATGCTTTTACAGGAAATTCATCAGGAAAAGGCAAGACTTTTATCAAAATTAGTTTAAAAACTGCTTATTCCTTCTTTAAAATCACATCCAAATCTTGTTTTGGTGTAGTTAATGTATGCACATCAAAAAGTTTGCTGAATGCCTTTAGAACAGTCGGATTTATTACCATTGGAGGACAATCTGACAGATAAATATCTTTTGCACCTCTGCTTTTTAAATTAATTATATTTGATAATGAACTTATATCGCATTTAGTCAGGAATAATGTTAAATTATCAGCTGTCAGTGGTATTTTGGCAAAGATTTTATGTAATACACCGTAAAGCAGCGAGTAATCGTTACCAAGATTAATTGTGAAAACATTTTCCATATTTGGATTATAAGAAAATGAAATAGCTACCGAGTTTTTAGGCATTAGTGAAAAGAATTTTTCAAAGTAGTCATTTAGCTGCGGAGAAAAATTTGACAATCCTATTACAAAGACGTGCTCATATTTATTTTCAGTAATATCATCTAAAAGTTTATTCAATTTTTCTTCGTCATATCCTATTATATCAGAATCTCTTTTTTGACCTTTAGCAAAGCCCTTTGCTTGTTTTGCCGATTCGATAAGCGGAGAAAAATCGTTATTTTCAATTTTTGAAACGCCTTTTGGGGAAATTTCATCTGTTGTAAACAATCTTCCTCTATACAGGTATTCAATATTTTGAACTTCATTTTTAGTAAGCAGAATTGCACCGGGGAAAGTAGCAAAATCAAGAATAGTAGTTGTAATTCCGTTGCCGAAATGACCTTGAAGGTTTTTGTATTCTTTAAAATGAGGGAAAAGATGTGCTACAAGCAGATTGCCGTTCGTATAAACATCCACGTCTTCATCTTTTGTCTGCTCTAACACAGAAGCAAAGTCGCATAGATTTGAACCAGATACCATTATGGCTTTGTGTGGTCTAGTTGAATAAGAAACTTCAGATTGACCGATTTCACCATAGTTTTCAATTTGTACACTGTTAATAAGCTTAAGAAGTTCAATATCATTAACAGCTAATTTTTCTATCTGCGTTTTTAGTTTAGCAGGTGAAATTCTTTGAGCATTAAGCATATTTAAAGATTCCAATACAGAATCCACAGCTTCATTATTTTCTCTATTGAATTCAAATAGTCTTACAAGATTAATGCAAACACTTTTTAAAACACCATAAAGTATTTCTGATAAATATTTTATATTAATATCAGAATCTTTATATTTTTTCAAAAATGATTTTTCTCCTTTTTTAAGAATTGAGCTTAAATCAGTCTTTGGAGAGAATTTTAGCAAGTCTTTAAGAGTTTTGCAATCTAAATTACGCTCTTTACAAACATCTGTATATTCCTTATGCACGGTAATCAGATTAATGTACTGCTTTGAAAATTCATTAAGAATTTGTTCTTCTGACAAATCTTTTGCAGCATCAAGCATTGCTATCTGCCTTATTACACTGTATTTCAAATCATGCTTATCTATACCTAATTCTTCTAATTTTAGAATATAGTAAGTTATTTGTTTAAGCAGTATAAACATAATTTCCTGCAACGATGCAATGTTTGGGGAAACGGAACATGCACCATGCGCTACACAGTCGTTAAATTTAAAACTATTTGCAGAATTATAAAACATAACTTTTAACCTTATTTCTTATTTTTTACATATTCAATAATATCGTCTGACTCATACATTGATATATCATTATCAGTATCGTGTAAAAAAGGAACTTGACGTTCACCGCCCAGCTGAATAAGTTTCTCCAAATTTTCTGCTTTGGTAATATCCTTTTTGTTGTATTTAATGTCATTATCTTCAAAATAATCAATAACTTTTCTTGAATATGGGCATGTTTCTAAAATATACAAATCTAACATAATCTATTCTCCTTTTGGTATTATTATAACCTATTATAAATTTTATAAATCGCCTTCATTAATGAATATAGGATAATACAATTGCATAACAAAATTTTTTATATTACACTAACTCGTATGAAGAATATATTATTTGTATTTGGGACACGCCCTGAGGTTATTAAACTTGCTCCGGTTATATTAGAACTAAAGAAACATCCGGATAAATATAATGTTATAGTATGCAACACAGAACAGCAAAAAGAGCTTTCTAACCAAACTCTTGCATATTTTGGTTTAAAAGCTGATATAAATTTAGATTGTATGAAACCTAACCAATCGCTTTTAGAAGTTCAAACACGTATATTAACTGCATTGGATAAGGTTTTTGATAATAATAAAGTTGATGCAACAATTGTTCAAGGTGATACAATGACAGTTCTTTGCGGCACTTTAGCAAGTTTTTACAGAAAAATACCTGTATATCACGTAGAAGCTGGGCTTCGCTCTTATGATATTTATGAACCTTTTCCGGAAGAAGTTATGCGTCAAATGACTTCCCGTGTTGCTGAGCTTAATTTTGCTCCAACAGAAAAAAACAGGCAGGCTTTATTAAAAGAAAATATTAATGACAATAAAATACATGTAGTTGGAAATACTGTTATAGATGCTTTATTCTGTTTATCTGAAGCTACTATGAATGAAGCAGGCAAATATTTCGAAAATTTAGGGATTAACGTTGATGACAAGCTTGTATTAATTACAGCTCACAGACGTGAAAATCACGGTGAAAGGATTGACAGAATACTTAATGCTGTTGAGTTTCTTGTTAAGAAATATTCCGATCATACGTTTGTAATTCCTGTTCATCCAAACCCTAATGTCAAAGATAAAATACATTCAAGATTAGAAAAATATTCTAATGTTAACCTTTTAAAACCGCTGGATTACCCATATCTTGTTTATTTAATGAAAAATGCAAAGCTTATATTAACTGATTCAGGCGGAATTCAGGAAGAAGCTCCTTCTTTCGGTTGTCCTACTCTGGTTATGAGATATGAAACCGAACGTCAGGAAGGTATTGATGCAGGTGTATCAATTCTTGTCGGTGCCGATTATGATAAGATTGTATCTTACAGTGAAGATATTCTTTCTAAAACCAGAGAAGAAACCAGATTACAGGCACAAAACCCTTATGGTGACGGAACTTCATCGAAAAAAATTGAAGAAATTATTTCAAGAGTATAAATATTGATTTATACTCTTGTTAATTTGTTTTCATAATTTCTTATAGTTTCGCCTTTAAGAACATGCTTTTTGTAGCTTTTCAGCTTGTAATTCATGCTCGGCATAGATTCAACTTCTTTTTGGAAGTTTCTGTAAAGCGCAATTTCACGCTCTTTTATTATTTTATTAATATCCTTTTGTTCAGGTTCTGAAGAAATATTTCTTGCAGAACGCATTACTATTAGCAGTAATGCAATTGAAATAACGCTCCAAACTATTTTTCCTTCTTCATAGGCTTCACCTACCATAATAGGTGCTGAATTAGGTGTTTCAAACACTATGTTTGATTTTGCAACACCAGGGGCATTTACAAAAATTTTAACCTCATTATTCCCGCTGTTTTGGATAATTAATCCGCTGGCCTCAGGTGTATTTTTGTATAATGTATTTAAATCAGGTGATTGTGAAATTCCCTTTAATGTTAAAACCATTTTATCAGGAGCTTCAACATCTTTTTTAACCTTTGCAAGTTCATCGGAACGAAGAACAATTGAATAAGCTCCGTCATTATTTTCCAGAACTACTGAGTTTAAATAGTTCTCTCCCGCATAAGCTGCAAGCCCTGTAAATATAATTAATGTAAGTAAAATCTTTTTCAACATATCCTAAATCCTCTACACATACACAATAACCTATAACCTGTAAATACACATCAACCGTGCGGTTTAAACTTATAAATCTATAGATTGATATATTTATTAAGCTTTGTAACAAAAGAAATGCATGCTGAAATCCTTCTCAAAAATATTTTTTTATATCTATGTAAGACACGAGATATTTATAGGAGCATCTGAATGAACGGCATAGCATCTAAATCTTCTGAAGCTAAAACTAATAATATTCGCAGCACTAGACCTGCAGAATCTGTTGAAACAGCAGGTTCATTGGCAATGAATCAATTTCATAGTTTATTTTCAACAAATGTATATGATATGTTTACAACTGATAATCCTTTTGCAGTTGATTATTCACAATATTCCGAATCAGGTGAAACTGTTGCATATACAGGCGGATTTTTAAGCAGTTTTTCAAATGCAGTATCAACTTTAAGCAGCACAACTTCATCATTTAACAGCACTGATTGCGGAGCAAGCTTTTCATCTGGAACTTCAAGTTCAACAGGTTCTTGCGGCGGATTTACATCATTCTGTTAATAAAAAATTTTTAAAATAAAGAAAAAGAAATACATTGATTGACGGTTTAAAAAGCCGTCATTTTTATTTATATAAGTATTATGGAAAAAAAGTACTATGTTTACATGCTTTTAACAGAAAAAAACACACTGTACTGCGGTTATACTGATGATGTTGAGAAACGCTTTCAGGCGCATCTCGAGGGTAGAGGTGCTAAATATACACGTGCAAACAAACCTGTAAAAATTGTATATACCAAAGAATTTGAATCAAAATCGGAAGCAATGAAAGAGGAGCACCGTATGAAAGAACTTACACACAAACAAAAACTTGAGCTTATTAACTGCTAATTATTTTTGTTTTGTCTTTCTTCTTTTAATCGCTGTCTTTCAAGCTCTTTTAATTCTTTTGCTTTTTGCTTTTCAAGAGCTTTTTGTCTTGCTTCTTCCTGCTTAGCTTTTATTTCATTATATTTTTGAACAGAATCATTTCCTGATGTAGAGCCGTTTATTCTTTGGCGAAGATTATAATCATCCTGCATTTCTTTAAACTCTGCTTCCATTTCTTTTATTTTAGCTTTGTATGCATCTTCCAGAGCTTTATCTTCTGCTTTAGTTTCTTGTTTTTTAATTTTAGCCTGTTCTTTTTCAATACGTTTAAGCTGTTTTTCTTCCTTTTCAGTAATCATCGGAGATACAACACCTTCCTGAACAAGTTTGTAGCCGTTCATGCTAACCTGAACTTCCGAATTTTTAAAAGTTACAAGTCTTGACTGCTCTCCCTTATAACTTACAGTCCAAATCCCGAGATTAATCGGAGTATCACCCGTGTAAGCGTATGCATTAACTATTACCCAATCAGGATTTTTTTCGTCAAACCCTATCGGATAAACATCCCAGCGTTTATCATCCAAATCAAGATTTTTATTTTCTTTCCAGTAATAAATTATTGCATCCCTGACTTCTATTAAATTGTAAGAAACTCCTGTTGTAAAATCATAGACAATCGGAGTAGTTTTCCATATTCCGTCTTTTGTATTACCTATTTTTTCTTTGGCAAGAAGTTTGCTTCCGTCAACAGAAAAATCAACAGGTGTAATGGTCCTGAAAGTAAAATAGTTATCATTTGTCTTATCTGTTGATAAAATAGGCTCAGAGAACCTGTGAACCACGTTAGCTGTTAATATTTTATCCATATTAGACTTAGCTTCTTCAAGATTTATAACAAAAACGTCGCACGCGGTAGAACCGCTGTTCGGATAGTAATATACAGATGGGTATACAAGTTTTGTAAAATCAGGTGCCACAATACCTTGAGCATTTTGTTGTCTTTTTTGGTAAAATGTCTTGCTTAATCTTATTTCAGGACTTCCGGGCGGGTTATTGTACCTTACGATTTTGTAAGAAGGCTGAGGAACGTAAACCATATCTGCAGGCGTAACATGTTTAGGAATTTCAACCTCCATAGTCATTCTGTCTTTTGGCGCTGATAGAATGTTATACTCCTCAACAGTCATATAACCTGAAGGAGTTTTCTCTAATTTTTTACGTTGATACTTTTCTTTTTCTTCCTGTTTGGCAACTTTAAACTCATATTTTGCCTCTTTTTTATTTACATCACCATGAGGCATAGGTATTTCGTCACCCCATTGAATACAAGCACAAAAAGCAGCTGCAATACCAATAAGAGCGTAAATCATATTATACTAATCCCTCTTTCATAGCCATAGAAATAGCTTTTGAGCGGGAAGTAACATAAAGCTTCTGCAAAATACTGTGAACATGAGTTTTAGTAGTTGATATAGTAATAACAAGCTTTTCTGCAATCTGGGGATTTGTCAATCCGTCTACAATAAGTGCCAAAACTTCCATTTCGCGTTCAGTAAGTCCGTATAGGTTTTTACCTAATTTGTAATTTATTTCACCGCGTCTTTCAGTATACTCGCTTCCGCGTCTGATATTAGTTAAAACAACTTTTGCTATTGCAGGATCAAGCCAGCCTGCACCTTCTGAAACTGCTATAACAGCAGAAACAGTCTGTTCGGAAGTAGCACCTTTTGTAATATATCCGTCAGCACCTGCCTGAAAAGAATCAAAAATATCGTCATCGCCTTCTCGGGAAGTATACATTAAAACTTTAATATCAGGTTTTGCAGCCTTTATTCTTTTGGTTGCTTCAATGCCGTCAATAGTAGGAAGTCCTATATCCATAACAACCACATCAGGTGTTAATTCTAAAGCTTTGTCAACACCTTCCTGACCGTCTGCACACATCCAGGCTATTTTAATGTTAGGGTTATTGCTCAATATAACAGAAAGCCCCATACGAGCCATATCATGATCTTCAACAATAAGTACTCTGACATTTTTAGCCATTAGAAACCTGTCTTTCTTTAATTCTTGCATCAGTAACCACATTTGTTAAAAGGAATGAGAATTCACTGCCTTTATCAACTTTGCTTTCAACCCAAATCTTGCCGTTGTGAGCTTCAATAATCTGCCTTGAAAGATACAGTCCCAAACCGGTTCCGGTTGAACGTTTTTTTGTTGTTCCCTGAGAAAATCTCGTAAATAAATGCGGAATATCAGCTTGCGGAATACCATTACCGTTATCTGTGACAGAAAATATAAAATCACCGCTTTGAGCTTTTGCAAGAATATTGATTTCTCCGCCTTTGTTTGTATAATTAACTGCATTACCGCATAGATTTGTGATTACCCTTTTAATTTCACCCCTGTCTGCTGTTATATGAAGATTATTTTTCAGTTCAAATTCAAGATTAAACTTAATATTCTTGCTTTCAGCTAAAGGCTTCAATTCTTCATAGCATTGTTCTACCAAATCTTTAACAGGGAAAACAGTCTTGCATAAAGTTAATTTTCCGCTTTCAAATCTGTAAACTTCAAGCAGTGCATTTACAAGTCCCAGCAAATCTTCATTACTTTGAAGCATAGTAGAAAGAAGAATTCGCTGTTTGCCGTCTAATTCTCCAATTGCACCTTCCAAAAAGAATTTTAAAGTTTGAATTGCCGCAAGAAGCGGAGTTCTCATATCATGAGTTAATGTTGCAATAAAATCATCCCTTAATCTTTCTGTTTCTTTTTGCAAACTTACATCACGAATTACGCCAACGTATTTTTCGGCATTGTTGTCTTCATCACTTGAAATAACAGCAAAACTTATCTCAACAGGGATACTCTTGCCGCTAAGAGAATTGACAATATAATAATCCCTTAACAGGATTTCAGAATTGTCCTCTCCCAGTCCGAAAATACCGCCTGATTTGTTATCTTTTGATTTATTCAGGTCTTTGACATTTGAATATGCAATTTCCTGAAACTTTCTTTTGCATAAAGATGTTTCAGACAGTCCAACCATATTTTCACATGCAGGATTTACCTGTAATATGTGTCCTAAACTGTCTATAATTATAATACCGTCAGCGCAGTAATTAATGATACCTGAAAGTTTTTTATTTGCCTGCGATAAGTCAGCCGTACGTTCTGCAACAATTTTTTCAAGATTTGTAGAATACTCCTCAAGCTGCTTTTTCGCGGATTCAAGTTCTTCAATCTTGTTTCTTAAATTTTCCAAAAGATGACTTCTTTCAATACCGTTTCTGATATTCATAAGTAAATCATCATTATCCCAGGGCTTTTCAATGTACTTATAAAGTCCTATTTCATTAATTGCCTTGATAGCATTTTCTTTATCTGCATATCCTGTAAGTAAAATCATACTTACTTCCGGATATATTTTCTTAGCTTCAGTTAAAAATTCAAGACCGTTCATTTCAGGCATCAAAAAGTCTGAAATAATTAAGTCAGGTTTATTATCTTTTAAAAAGTTTATTGCATCTTTTGGGGCGTTGAATAAATTTACATCAGAAAATCCCTCAACTTTGAAAAGTGCTTTAAAAGCTGAGGTAACAATTTTTTCATCATCAACAACTAAAATTTTACTGTTATTCATACTACTATAATAAGCTATTTTACTTATTGGGACAAATTCTTTACAAAATCGAAATAATTAAAAAGAGGGAATTTTGTATTTCCCTCTTTTTTATTTATTCACTTTTATAAGAATGCTGCTGATAAGTTCTGGTTCCTAAATCCTTATCAAGCTGATATAAAGAAGCCTTGTCTTCACCGAACATTTTCAGTTTTTTAATAATATCCAAAGCATTTGCTTCTTCTTCAACCTGTTCTGATATGTACCAGTTTATAAAGTGTCTTGTTGCAAGGTCGCATTCGTCATCGCTCATATAAGCAACACAGTTTATGCTTTCAGTAACATATTTTTCATGATCAAGTATTTTTTCAAAAACTTGAAGCGGATTTTCAAAACTTCTATCCGGAGAATTAATTTGCTGCAAATCAATTGTTCCGTCACGTTCAATAATATAATCAAACAAAATCATTCCATGATCTACTTCTTCTCGTGCCTGAACCTTAGTCCAATTGGCAAAACCGTAAAGACCAATTTCGTCAAAAAAAGCAGACATAGCAAGATATAAATAAGCCGAATAAAATTCTTTGTTAATTTGTGCATTTAAAATGTCTTCTACCTTTTTATTAATCACTTTCGCCCTCCCACAGACCGTGTATATTACAAAACTCGCGTGCCAATGTTTTACCAAGTAATTGTTTTACTTGTTTAATCGGCTGATCACCGGGGTGAAAGAACTGTAATTCTACATGATTTTTATCTTCAGAAATGGTTTCAATAAATGTGATATAATGATCGTCATTCATAGGATGTAGTACTTCTCCTACTCTGACTTCTCCACCGCCGTCTTCATGCTTGATGAAAACTGGAATATGTTTTTCCATCATGGCTTCTTCCTTATTCTGGGCATCTAACTTATGCATTGGCTGACCGCAGCATACAAGTTCACCGCCGCCGACAAGGATTACTTCAACCAGATTACCGCAGATTTCACATCTGTATAAATCTAACTTTTCCATGTTTTCTCCTTTCAATAACTATTATCATTTTTTATAACTTTTTTTCATTAACCATTGGGCTATAAAATAAGACTATTAAAGTAAACTTTTCTTAATAAACTAACAAAAATTTTTATTGAAGGACTTAAAATAATACTATGAAAGTTCTACCGGTTTCTTTTAGTTTTAAGGGTATTCAGCAAAGAGATAATGAAATTAATAATTATCCCTTCTTGTATACTGCAAAGCCGCACAATGGATTAAGAAAAGAGGATAACAACCGTTTTAAAGCAATAACAGCATCTCTTGCACTTATTGCCGTTGCTGTAACTTTGATTAACCTTAAAGGCCGCAAAAAGCTTCCTGAAAGCATAGTAGAATTAGCTGAAAAATCAAAGGGGTTAAATAAACTGACAAAATACGAAAAAACTGTCAGCGAATTAAAAGAAAAAATAATATATCCGCTTAAAGCAATTAATTTAGGTGACAATAATATTGCAAAGTCTAAAAAGCTTAAATCAGGTTTGATTATCACTAACACTCACAAAGACGGTCTTGAAGAATTAACTTCCGCTTTAATGGAACACTTTAAAGAACTTGGAATTGAAACAAAGGATATTTCTGAAATTACAACGCGTATAAACAGTAAAGGTGAAGCAGTACACAGAAATATAAGAAGAAACGAAAGAATTAAATGGGTATATAATCAGATTCAAAATGCAAAAAAATCGTTTGAAGAAGAAGGTAAATATACAGTAATAAATCTTGGCGACATCGGCAAATTAACAGACCTGAAAATTATAAAATCTCAAAAATCAAACTTTGAAGATATGCTTAGCAACCTTAACGGAAAAACATATCCGGGAGTAATTTGGACCGGCTGGACAACAAAAACCAATTCAGTCCCGTTGTTTTATAATGACTTGCCTGTATTAATAACCAAGCTTATGGACTAATAGTCATTTATATCATTGTTTTCGTTATTTTCGCGGTCAACATAATTTTTCCTTCTCATGAGAAAAAGAAATAATCTATCAATTGTTTTTTCAATTTCAGTTCTGGCAAGATTTTCATCTTTGTAGTTATCATAAAACTCTGATAAATTATATTTATGGTATACATTTCCTGTTATGTCAAATGAATATCTAATTAAATCCATAAATTCACGTTTGTTATCAGAGTTCCTTAAAATATATAAAAAACGATATCTGAATTCAGCAAACTCTCTATCTTGACTTTTTGGAAAAAAGCTAGCTAAAGGTTTCAGAGGAGGTTCTGCAGAACTTATAGGGCGCCTTACCTGTTTTACTTCTTCAATAACATCTTCTGAATATCTTAATTTAAAGTATTTTTTCGCTTCTTCCAAGAACCTTTCAGGTGTGTACATGTGAAATTCTTTGTTAACATTATCGTAAAATTCTTTTTTTAATTGCGGACTGCAACATTTTTTACCGTTATTTATAAGCCACCAATCTTCTTTTTCATCAGCAGTAACAAATACCACGCATTTATCATGTGCTTTAGCGTAATCTAAAATTTCTTTCCATATTATATAATCAGAATATTTAGCATTGCCGTCTTTGCCAATATCTTTATATCCCGGCGGAACTTTCTTTTCAAAACGTTCTGCTGCAGTTTCATATAATTTTTTTAAATCTTCCTCAGAATATTGTTTTCCAATTTTTTTGTAAAATAATTCTGTAATTTTATCTTTAATATCATCATTTGAGTTTAATTTGTCAAATTTTTCTTTTGCTTTTTTACAAGAATTAGATATACTACGATTTATTACCTTTTTAGCATCTTCAAGCTTCTCTAATGTATTATTTCTATCTCTCTTTACATCTTTTGTGCGTTCAAATAGTGTCTTTAGCTTATTTTCAATATTTGCAATGTCTTTTTCTACACCTGCTTTTAATTCTTCAGCCTTGTCGTTTATTTCTTTAATTACATTAATTCTATTATTATGATACTCGTAACCTACCTGATAAGGTATCCATTTTCTTTCACCGATTTTTTCAATTACATCCAAAAATATTTCTTTTGTTTCATCATTAAATCTATATAAATTTAATAAGACGCTTGTATCAAATATAAATGTGCAATTATCCCACAACTTTTCATAATCAGGTGAATAATATTCTTTTAATACTTCTTTCATAATGCTCCTTGATTAATATATATAATAAATATAATATTGCCAGAGCGCAATCTAAATATTAATTTATATTAATTTGCCTGTTCTTATCTTTGTGTTAAAATATATTCAGCCGTGCTCCACGGGGAAGTGCAATCCCTCGACCCGAAGTTTATGCGGGGTGCAGAGCCTGTTGTGAGGGTCCGGTAAATAATTTTGATAATTATATTATTGTTGACGTTTAAGGATATGATGGCGTAAGCTGTCGAACCGTGTCAGGATGGAAACATAGCAGCACTAAGACAATCCTTGCGGGTGTTGTATTCTTAAAAAGAGATAATATACTTAAAGACTTTATTTAGCGAATTCGATAGACAGTGGCACGGTTTTTTATTTTATAAATCAAAAAAACTTACATTATCAGGAATATCTCTTTCTATTCTGCTGATTAACTCACTTACATTCCAATCAAAACCTGATGCAATCTTTTTTAATACTACTAAATTAGCTATTCTCTGACCATTTTCAATTCTGCTTAATGTTGCGCAAGGTACATCGGTTTCGTATGCAAATATTCTCAAACTTTTTTGGGCAACATTTATCCTGAGCGATTTTAAGCTTTTTCCAAATTCTTTTATGTAAGTTTGTTCTTTATCAATATCGCCCATCAAACCTTCCCTTGACATATTGAGATTATATATGTATTATTTTATATATGTGTTTCCATATGGAAACATCAGGAGAACGTGTATGATAAAAGAACAATTATTAGAAAGCAGACTTTGCTCGGCATTTACATTAGCTGAGGTTTTAGTAACACTAGGCATTATTGGAGTTGTTGCATCATTAACTATGCCTGGTTTAATGGGCAATTATCAAAAAAAAGCAAATATTACTGCTATGAAAAAAGCTTATTCTGTATTAAATCAGGCATATATGAATATTGTAAGAGAGCAGGGAATAGATGCTGTGTCAATGTGTCCGACAAATGATTCCAAATGTTTGGGAGATATGTTTAAGTCTGAATTAAAGCTGATAAACAGTGAGCTTTGGGTACCAAACGGAGGCGGTGTTGCAAATTGCTGGGGAGATAGTACTATAACCAATGCCGGAGAGCAGCATTACTGCACTGTAAGTGCAGATGGAATTGTTTATGATTTTGATATGGAATGGCAAAGGACTGCTGATAGAATAAATGCATATATATGCATAGATACAAACGGACCTAAACGTCCTAATAAATTCGGAAAAGACAGATTCACATTTGTAATAATTAATACAAGTATTACACCTTATAAAAGCTATGACCTTACTGTTGAAAATTATCCTTCATGTAAAGACGGAGACGGCGGTATGTATGATAATTTAGGTTGTGCTTATAAATATTTATACAATGACAACTAAAAGGAGGTTATTTAAGCTCGATGTCTTTTATATATCTCGGTCTTGCTTTTACTTCCCTGTAAACCTGTCCGACATATTCACCGATTAACCCAAGACAAAACAGCTGTATTCCTCCGAATACGCATAACAGAATAATAGTAGTTGCCCAGCCGTTAGGAGAATTATGCCAGAATATTTTTTCAATAACTGTTTCTACACCGACTAAAAAGCCGAATAATGCCATACAAAATCCTAAAACAGCAACAAATCTGAGAGGCACAACACTGTATGATGTGATACCGTTTAAAGCCAATCCCATAAGGCTTACAAAATTAAACTTAGACTCTCCTGCCATTCTTGGTTTTACGTCAAAATTCACATAAGCTGTTTTTAAACCTACTTCATTGAAAAATCCTCTTAAAAATAAATACTTTTCAGGATATTGTTCAAGAATATCCAATGCTCTTTTGCTTACCAGCCTGTAATCCGAATGGTTAGGCGGAATTTTAGCACCTAAGATGTTCATGGTTTTATAAAACATTAAGGCAGTAATTTTTTTAAAGAAAGAATCCGTTTTTCTATCGTTTCTTATGCCTGAAACAATATCAGCACCTTTCATATATTCATCAACAAATTTTTCAATAGCCCACTCATCCTGCTGCAAGTCAGCATCTATTGAAACAGCACAATCGCATCCGATAGCTCTTACGCAGTCAAGACCTGCTAACAATGCTTTTTGGTTGCCGAAGTTTCTTACAAATTTCAATCCTTTTATAAGTTTATTCTTATTATGGAATTCTTCAATAATCTTCCAGGTTTTATCGACAGAACCGTCATCAACAAGATATATGTAGCTGTCAGGTTTAATTTTTTCATCAGAAACCAGCTTGTTTAAAACATTTAACAGCTGTTCAACAGTTGATTTTACACATAATTCTTCATTAAAACACGGAACAATAATTGCTAATCTGGGTTTTTCCATAATACCTCTCTCGATAATTTGCCAAAAGCAACCATTTTATATTATAATATATTCATTATTAAAGCAAGGAATTTTTTTTAATGAGTAACAAAAAATTTATACTTAATGCAGATGATTTTGGAATGTCAAAAGCTTTTAACAGAGCGGTATTAGACGGTTATCACAACGGTTTTTTATCAAGTGCCAGCCTTTGTGCTAACGGCAAAGCCTTTAACGCAGCCGTCAATGAAATAATTCCCGAATGCCCTAACTTAGGAATAGGTGTACATTTAAATATTATTGAAGGACGTTCTCTTACGAAATCAAAACTTTTGACAAACAAACGCGGAAAATTTAATCAGGGATATTTGTCACTCATTTTAAAATCAAATAACCGTGAATTTCTGGAACAGGTAGAATACGAATTCCGTACACAGATTGAAACTGTAATGAATTATACAAAAGTTGACCATTTGGATTCTCATGTTCACACTCATGCTATTCCGAATATATTTAAAATTACTGCTAAATTAGCAAAAGAATACAACATTCCTTATGTTAGAACACAGCATGAAGAATTATATTTTGTTCCCAGTTTGAAAAAACATATAAATTTAAAGTACCCGCCTAATATTTTGAAAATATTGCTGTTAAATAATTTTACAGCACAAAATATTAAAGTATTAAAGGAATACGGGCTTAAAACCAATGATTATCTTATCGGTGTAGGCTATACAGGGCTAATGGATAACTTAACCGTTGAATACGGTCTTAAGGCATTGGAAGAAGACTGTGTCGCGGAAGCGTTAATTCATCCGTGCCACTATGCAAATCCTACAAAAAATCAGCACTACAAAGAATTTCTTATAACACAAAACAAAGAACTTGAAGACAAAATTAAACGTCTCGGCTTTGAAATAACAAATTATAAAAAAGAATATGCAATCCGATAAAATCATAATTATAATACTTATTTTAGGTATATTCTCAGCCTTTACGGGTTTTGAACTATGCAGAAAATCAGAAAAAACAATTCTAAATGTTATAGAGCCCTCAATTGTTGAAGTTGATATGAACGGAAACAAAATCTTTGATGACGGAGAAACTGTTTGCGTTCCAAATGTTCAAGCGTTTACTGCAAATATTGCCAAAAACCAATCAGATTTGGCAAAAGCACTTAATATTTCACTTGAAGACAGTTTGAAACTCGGCTACCTAACCGATGAATTTGCAGAAGGTATATTGAGTAATAAAAATGTTAAACTAAAATTTACAGGAGAAAAGGACCAAAATTGTAAGTATGCAGATATTTATTTATATAAAGAATCATACAGGGAAAAACTTTTAAATTCAGGTTTAGGATTTGTTAATGGTAAACCTTTTTCGGATTTAAATTTTAAAAAGAAGCTTGCAAAGGCAAGAAAATACAACCTTGTAATTCTTAATCATAAAAGCAATAAATTCCATACTCTTGACTGCAAATACGGAATAATTGCTCACGATGCCGTTATTATTCCTAAAAAGCAGATTCCTGAAGATGCCAAGCCCTGCAATTTCTGTCATATTGATAAAAAATCTCATAAAGGTTCTGTAAAAATCGAGCGTACTGTTCCAAATTATCCTTTGTTAATTTCAAACGGTAGTGTTAAAATGTTTCTTACCGATCACACAACACAGCTAAAACCTGACAGAAATTGCAACTCTCCTGCCTGTAAAGAGATTGTTAACAGAATAAATTCTGCACAAAATTCAATTGATATTGCTCTTTACGGCTATGATAATATTCAAGCAGTAACAAATGCTCTTAACAATGCCAAAAAACGCGGGGTTAAAGTCAGAGTAGTTTATGATATCAGTACTAAAAGTTATTATCCTGAAACATCATATATTCTTAAACTTGCCGATAATATTTCCGGAGATTCTCCTAAATTTCTTATGCATAACAAATTCATGATTTTTGATAACAAAAGCGTTATAACAGGCTCTATGAACTTTTCATCAACAGGCTTTTCAGGATTTAACACAAACTGTATATTTTTCATAAATTCACAACAAGCTGCAGAAATTTATACGGAAGAATTTAATCAAATGATGAACGGGAAATTCAGCAGCTTGAAATCCAATAATAATCATAGAAGTATAATGCTTGGAAAAACAATTCTTACACCTCTTTTCTCACCTAAAGACAAAATAATAACCAATAACATAATTCCTTTAGTAGAAACTTCAAAGAAATATATTTATATTCCTGCATTCATAATTACTCATGACGGGCTGACAAATTCGTTAATCAGAGCAAAGCAGCGCGGCGTTGATGTGAAAATAATTCTTGATGCAACAAATACATCAGGGAAAAGAAATAAATTAAAAGTCCTTAGAACTTCAGGCATCCCGGTAAAAGTTGAAAATTATGCAGGCAAAGTCCATTCAAAAAGTATTATAATTGACGATAAATATATTATTGCAGGTTCAATGAATTTTTCTAACAGCGGTGAAAACAAGAATGACGAGAATGTATTAATCGTTGAAGACGAAAGACTTGCAAGACATTACAAAGGATTTTTCGAATATCTTTGGAAGAAAATCCCAGATAAATATTTGAAGCAAGGTGTAAGAGCTGAAGGGAAATACTCAATAGGTTCGTGCACGGACGGGGTAGATAACAATTTTGACGGAAAAATTGACAGTGAAGATGCAGGATGCCGCTAAATTTAAGGATTTTCAATAATACGAGCTTCCACTGTCTTAACGGAGTTAACACTGTTGTTTAAACTTCTTGCAAGCTCTGCTGCAGTATTTGCGTTATAAAACTTTCCGCTTGTTACCAGAGAGGTGCACTCCAACTGGGATAAATCATCTTCATCATCAATATTGAAAGCTATAACATCTATTTTGACATCTTTTCTTACTTTTATCAGCTCAAGAACATAACTGCAAGGGCTTTCATCACAGTTTTCGCCTCCGTCAGTAAGAAGTATAATATGTTTTTTCCCCGTAAATCCTAGGAAATCATTTTTTACAGCCTGCTTTAAAGAATATGTAATCGGTGTCATTCCTCTGGGCTTTATATCCAGCAAAGAATTTCTGATATTAATGCCGTTTGCAACAGCAATTGGAGAAACAAGGGTTGATGCTCTGCACGCTTCAAACGGGGTAAGGCCCATTCTGTGACCATATACTCTTAAACCGACAGAAATATTTTTATTCATATTAGGCAAAAGAGATTTCATGGTATCTATCATCAAATCAACCTTCCTTCTGCCATCAAGGTATTCTGACATACTGTTAGAAAAATCAAGAATGAATAATATACGTTCATCCTCCTGAACATCATCAGCAGAATAATTATCAGGCGTATAAACTCCATAGCTTCCCGCAAAAGCAGGCATTGTAAATAAAATCAATAACAGTAATAATTTTTTCATATTACAATTATTATTAAATAATTTATAAGAAACAATTAACCGATTCCACTAACCGCATTGACGATTCATCTTGATTGCAATATCATAAAGTAAAACAGAATTGGCGAGGAAAATATGAATAGCAGAGAAAGAATAAAAGCAGCCGAAAAAAGCTTAGTAAAAGAGTTTGAACAAATTGAAGATATAAGAGATTACAATCAGGAAAAAGTGTTAAATGCCTTTGTTGAAAACAAAGTTGCACCGGAACATTTTTATACTGTTTCAGGTTACGGGCATGATGATCTGGGCAGAGAAGTTCTTGATAAAGTGTTTGCCGACGTCTTTAAAGCAGAAAAGGCCATAGCAAGGGTGCATTTTGCATCAGGCACTCACACTCTTGCCTGCTGTTTGTTCGGAAACCTTAGGCCCGGAAACAAATTAATATCTGCTGCGGGTTCTCCCTATGACACTATGCAGGAAGTTATAGGTACTGCAGGCGATGATGCTACTAAAGAAGATTCTCTAATCGCTCACGGGGTTTTGTATGATGAAGTACCTTTAAAAGATAACGAAGTTGATTATGAAAAACTTGAAGAAATGATTGATGAAACAGTTACTATGGTGTTAATTCAGCGCTCAAAAGGCTATTCAACAAGGAATTCACTTTCAATTGATAATATAGAAAGAATTTGCAAAATAGTAAAATCAAAAAATCCTAATTGCATTTGTTTTGTTGATAATTGCTATGGTGAATTTGTAGATTCGAGAGAGCCTCTGGAAGCAGGTGCTGATTTAATAGCAGGCTCGTTAATCAAAAATCCGGGAGGCGGAATTGTTGAAGCAGGAGGATATATTGCAGGTAAAGCCAAATATGTAGATAAATCTGCAAACAGGTTAACTGCACCGGGTATCGGAAGTGAAGGCGGAGCAATGTTTAATCAGCACAGATTAATGTTTCAAGGTCTTTTTATGGCGCCTTCAGTCGTTTGTGATGCTGTTAAAGGTGCTGTTCTTGCGGCTAAAATATTTGAAGAAATAGGATATGACAGCGCACCTAAATATAATGAAAAACGCACTGATATAATCCAAAACATAATCTTCGGTTCTCCCGAACCTTTGGAACAGTTTTGCAGAACAATACAGTCATTATCACCTGTTAACGGCTATGTAACCCCAATTCCGGAATATATTCCGGGATACGAAGACAAGGTTATTATGGCAGGAGGAACTTTTATTGAAGGTTCAACTATTGAACTTTCTGCTGACGGTCCGATGCGTGCTCCTTACGTTGCTTATATGCAGGGCGGGTTAAATTATGCACACGTCAAAATTGCACTGACAAAGTTTTTAGATAAGCTTATTTAAGATTAATTAGATTGCTTATAAGTTCTTTATTAGAATTACCTCTAAGATTTCTGTTGACAATCATAAATAGCTCAATAGGATAAGCATCAGGATTTTCTAAAACATTTTGGTATGTTAATGTGTGATCGCGTTTAAGTTCACCATTAACTAAAGAATTTCTGTAAATTCTTTCCGACTTGTTATTAAATTTATACATATATCTTGTGCCGTTAAAATCACCCGGTTTTTCATAAATAACAAGCAGCTCCGGTAAATCTCTTACGCAATATATATCGCATTTAAGCAAAGAATTAACCTTTTTTGAAATCCTTCTTTCATAATTACCGTTATTAATATCTTTATACAGTTCAATTTCAACATCACCTGAATTTGAAGTGTATGTCTTTAAAATACCTGATGTGTTAGAATTTTTATTGTAATAAACAGTTACAGCTTTATTGTCAGATTTTCTGAAGTTTTGACCATAGCCGCTTTTAAACTGCATTTTTCTTCCATTGTTAGTATTAAAACTTCCTCTTGCCTCAACAGGCATTGTGCTTTCATAGCGCACTCTCCAATATGAATCAGTTAAATATTTGCCGTAAACCTTATCAACTAACACCCCGTTTGAATAAACATCTTTTACTTTAATATCATAAGCATCATCAGTTTTGACAATATTTATATGGGTAGGTGCTTGAATTTCATTTCCAGTCATTGCCTTGGTTTTATAAGTACGTTTAGGTGAGTACGTTTTTACAACAGGCTCGATTGTACAAAATTTGTCCTGCTGTGTATGACCTTTTTTATTAAAAAATCTGTATAAAAAACGCTTTAAACGAGAAACTTTAGGTTCTGCTGAAGGAAATTTCCCGGTCATAGAAGGATTCTGCCTCAAAACAGGTTTATTATTTACTACGGGATTAGATATATTATATGAAATAGGATTTATCATCATGATTTAAATACCCTTATTAGAGATAGGAAGTTAAACCTTGAAAATAAATAAAGTTGCTAACCGATAGGGGATATGTTAACTTTTATAAAGTTATAAAATAGCTAAATATAACTAATTCTTAGGTATTACTTATAAAACATTGTACAATTATAATTGACACAAAAATTTTTGTGGTATGCTGTTGTAGTAACCCCAAAACGGGTGATATTTAGTTTACATAGTATAAGAAGAGGTAGGTTAATATGTCATTACCAAATGTAGCATATTTCTCAATGGAAATCGCAATGGATCAGTCATTGAAAACTTATTCAGGCGGTTTAGGATTTTTAGCAGGTTCTCACATGTTATCTGCTGGTTATTTGCAAATGCCTATGGTCGGCGTAACTATGTTGTGGTCATACGGCTATTATGATCAACGTATTGCACATGATGGTCAAGTTGAAGTTGCTTATATTAGAAAATATTATGACTTCTTAAAAGATTTAAATGTATCTACTGAAGTAGAAATCTTCGGTGAAAAAGTTAAAGTTAAAGCATATTATGTTGCTCCCGAATTATTCGGTGCTTGCCCTGTTTATCTTTTAACAACTGATGTTGACGGTAACAGCGACTGGGCTAAGAGCATCTCTCACAAGCTTTATGACGGAAACGAAAAAATCAGAATCGCCCAAGAAACAGTTCTTGGTATTGCAGGCGTAAGAATTCTTCAACAAGTTGGTTATAACTTTGATGTTATCCACATGAATGAAGGTCACGCACTTCCTGCTGCATTTGAACTTTTAAGACAATACAACGGCAATCTTGAAGAAGTTAAAAAGAAAACTGTATTTACAACTCACACTCCTGTTACAGCAGGTAACGAAGTTCACTGGGTTGATACACTTCTTGACGGCGGATTCTTCGCCGGTTGCTCAAGAGAAACAGCTGTTGAATTAGGCGGTGAAAACTTCTCATTAACTGTTGCTGCATTGAGAATGTCAAGAATTGCAAACGCAGTATCACAATTACACGGTCTTGTTGCTAACAAAATGTGGGAATGGGTTGAAGGCAGATGCCCTATCCGTGCTATCACTAACGCTGTTAACCTTCATTACTGGCAAGATCCGAGAATTAAAGCTGCTCAAACTGCAGAAGACTTGCTTGCTGTAAAACGTGAAATGAAAGCTGAATTATTCGAATATGTTGCAAACGTTGCAGGTAAAAGATTTGATCCTGATGTATTAACTATCACTTGGGCAAGAAGATTTGCTGATTACAAACGTGCTTGGCTGATATTAATGGATACAGACAGAATTAATAAATTATTGAATGAAAACAAAGTTCAAATTATCTTTGCCGGTAAATTCCACCCGGATGATGTTATGGGTAAGGATATGTTTAACAAATTGTTAAATCGTTCTCACAGCTTGAAAAACGTTGTTGTACTTCCTGGTTATGAACTTGAATTATCAGGCAGACTAAAACGCGGTTCAGATATCTGGTTAAATACTCCGTTGAGACCTTTCGAAGCATCAGGTACTTCAGGTATGTCAGCTAATGCTAACGGTGCTTTACACTTATCTATTTATGACGGATGGACTGTTGAAGGTACATTTAACGGAATTAACGGATACTCTGTTGAATACCCTGGTTTGGATGATGATATTCCTTGGGAAGAACGTCACTGGAAAGATCATGATTACATCATGAACACTATCGAAAACGAAATTATTCCTACATACTATGAAAACAAAACTGAATGGGCTCGTTTAATGAGACAAGCTATCAGAACTTCTGAAGCTTACTTCAACTCAGACAGAATGGTTATTGAATACTACAACAGATTGTATAAACCAATCGCTCATGACGATTCTTGTTCAGGAGAAAAGAAAAAAGAAATGAATATTTCTGAAACTCCTACATTTGATGCTTGGACATTCTCTAATATCAAATAAGGATAAAATACAATAGACAAAAGGGTTTCCATAAAAAATGGAAGCCCTTTTTTATTTCATAAAACATTACGAAATGTAACGAAATAATAAAAAAAGATTAAAGAATTAATTAATATGTGCCGTAACATATAACACAAGGGAATTAAAACGAAAGGGAATATGTCATGGGTATGGCAGCTTCACAGGCTAGGTTCTTAGGACTCACAGCCAGAAAAACAAACGTTGAATATGAAGGCCAACAGATTAACCAGCAAAGAACTACTTTGTCTAACCAATCTGCCAACTATTACAACCAGCTGTTAGGCATGTCTGTTCCGGTTCCTCCATCTGTTGCGGATTACACTAAGACTGTTTACACTTTTGAAGACGGTTCTTTAAGCAATTCTATTTCTTCTATGATTGCTCAAAGCAACGGGGAATATTTAATAAGCTATACTTCTTCTTGGGTAGATGATTTTGCTGCGGTTTCTGCGGGTTCATCTATTGTTACAAGAGATAAGGTAGATGCTGACAAAAATAATGAAGTTACAAACACATATAATAATGTAGTTAAAAAAGACACAGGTAAGAAAGACGATGAAGGAAATACCATCTACAACTTTACTGATGCTAACGGAAATGTGATTGTTGCGGGAGTTGTTGAAAAAGACGGTAAATTAACTGACGGTACATCTAATTTCACATATTCTGGAAACACTTTAACTGAAAAGACTACTGTTAACTATAACATTGGTGCTAAAGGGTTAAGACCGATGGGAGCATCTATTCCCAGAGCTGCTGACGGCACATACTCAGGTAATGATGAATACTTAAAAACTTTATCTAAAGACCAATTAGACAAGTTGGAAAAAGAAGAAGCTGAGCAAATTAAGATCCTTAACGCTCAATACGGGGATTCTACTTGGATGGTAAGATATGTTCAAAACACATCTACCGGTACTTGGTCACCATACTTCTATAAAAAAGAAGTATTAGACAATGCGATTTATTCTGACACAGGTTCTTCTCAAAGCAACATTCCGGCTTACACTATTGGCTCTGCGCAAAAGACTGAAGAAGTTAAAGGAGTTACTGCAAGATTAGAACAGGATGCTTCAGGACGTATAATTAACGTAACTTTAAATCCCGGAAGTGATGATGAAGTGACATATGCGGTTACCACAAACACTTTAACTGACCAGGCTAAATACGATGATGCTATGAATCAATACGAATATGACAAGTATCAATATGATCAATCTATTCAAGAAATTAACGCAAAGATTGAAATTATTCAGTCTGAAGATAAAAACTTAGAATTAAGATTAAAACAATTAGATACCGAACAAGATGCCATTTCTACCGAAATGGATGCGGTACAAAAAGTTATCGAAAAGAACACGGAATCTACTTTCAAAACTTTCGGCTAGTAGACAAAGTCCACTCTTCCACTTAGGTGGTTAGCAGGATTTTAAATAAACTGCTAAAGAAAACGAAGTCAACTCGTAAACTAAGGGAGCAGCTTTCTTGCTTAAAACTCCCTGATAAAATATATTTCCCTTTTCCCTTAAATTCACGACCTAATGGTCGCTTTTTTTTTAAGTTAAATAAGGAGCAAGAAGTTTTGAATACTCAGTATCTTCTTTTAAATACTTATTATCTTTCAGATGAGGCGCCATATTGCGGATAGCATCAAAATATCCTTCGTATTTTGCGGCTCCGCCCTGGTTAAACAAACGTTTTGCCATTATATAATACAGGCAATCTTTTCTTTTCGGGTTACCGTTATCAAGAAAGAATCTGAAAGCCTGATATCTTTCTTCAAATTTTTCTTTAGCAGAGCGATTTGAAAGAACATTAGAAAAAGTTTCTGGTCTGATTTTTCTGTCCCACTCATAACACATTTTATGAATATAGCAGAACTTATCAGCCCACGACAAAATATAAGGAGTCCAAGAAACATCTTCATATGCCAAAAGCCCGAAAGGATGTTTTTGCACCAGAGATGTTTTATAAAGCTTGTTCCAAACTCCTATGTTATTATAACCGTCTGAATAAATTAATTTTAAATAATCATCAATGTCGTGAGCAATATTTTCCTTAAATTTTAAAACATGGCGCGGCGTATACTGGTCACTGTCAATTCTGAATAACGGAGCAATTGCAATATCTGACTTTGTTTTCTTAATGGCATTGTAAAGTGCAGAATAGCCGTCAGGTCTAATCATATCATCATTATCCATAAATGTTGAATATTCTCCCTGAGCTGCTGCTATGCCGTGATTTCTTGCATCAGCGACACCGCCGTTTTCTTTAAAGATTTTCTTTACATAACAAGGATATTTTTCACAGTACCATTCAATAATCCCTTTGGTGTTATCTGAGGAACCGTCATCAACGACTATAAGTTCAAGTTCCTCCAAATCAGAGCCTAAAACAGTACTGATGCTTCTTGAAATATAATCTTCAGAATTATAAGACGGAATAATGACCGAAACCTTATATTTTTTACAGGGTTTCATATTTAATCTGTTATTTTTGCTTAAAAGAGAAACAGGTTTTGATTCACAGGTGTAAAGTATTTTATCCCTGACTTTTTTATACCCTTTAATAACAAAACTTTCTTCACTGTAATCAAGAAGAGCAATATGAGCAAATCCGTCTTCAATATTCAATATTGATTTTTCGCCGCTAAATATTTCATATCCGTCAACATTACCGTCAAAAATCCAGGAAACTGCAATTTTATTACCAAACGCCTCATTAATAACAGCATTTATTTCAGAAGACATATAAACATCTACTTTGCATTTCGCGTTAACCTTAGTAAAATCTCTAACACCGTCAACCATTTTAAAAGGTTTTACTTTAAACTCACATTTTTCACCTGATTTAATATTATCAAGAAAAACTTCTTCTTCAGTAACGTTTTTAAATCCTACAAATTCATTTTTCTCATTTTTTTTATATATTCTGTATCCGTCAATATTGCTGACTTTATTCCAGTATAAATAAACTTTTTTATTCAAATTCACCGGAAAAACTTCCATAGTTTGAATTTCAGTTCGTAAAATATATGAATGAGCAATACACTCATCCCCTTTAAACGCTCTGACACCAAGATAAACATCACCCAGAGGCAAATGTTTTATGATAACCTGATTTGATTTAACACAGTCTGTTTCATCAAACTTATCACCTGATTTTTGATAAATTTTATAAGAATCAGCACCTTTAACAGGTTTCCACATTAGAGAAATATTTGACTTCTCAGGTATTGCCAAAAGCCCGAAGAAAGTGTCAGGAGAAGTAAACAAAACATCTTTTACAACAGACATTTTACTGACTGCACGCTTGAATACCTTTTCGCCCTCCACATTTTTGAACGGCTTAATCTTAAATTCCGATTCTTCAGGAAGTCCATAAAGATAGATTTCGTTCTTCTTAGTTTCTTTATAGCCTGTATATAAAGCATCCCCTGATTTTTTGTAAATTTTATAGCCGTCTGTACCGCCTGTTTTATTCCAAAAAAGATGAACTTTTTCATCATCTTGGGCATAATTTATTTCAAGAGTATTAACTTTAACAGAAATCTCATCAGATTCACAAATAAGTTCGCCGCCGTTAAACGCACACACTTTAAAAACAGTTACTCCTACGGGACAAAAATCTATTCTTACGGCATTGTCATAAGTAATACAAAATTCATACCAATTATTTTTAATTTTTTGGTAAATCTTAAATAATTCAGCTTTAGAATTCCATTCCAAATAAACCGAAGCATTTTTTACGTTATAGCCAACCTTAATTTTCTTTTTTCCAAAAAGTGATTTTATATTATCCATTAAAGCCATACAACAATCATACCTTTATTCAATATATTTATCAAGATGTAAACGTAAAGATTTATTTAATCTTTTGACATGACGCAAATATTGTTGTCTAATAGGTATAAGACTATAATTGGCAGGGATGTATGTACATAAAACAGCTTGAAATAGATAATTTCAAATCATTTGCAAATAAATCTGAAATACCCCTATTAAAGGGCTTTACCACCGTTTCCGGTCCAAACGGATCAGGTAAAAGTAATATTATAGACAGTGTACTTTTCGCATTAGGACTTGCAAATGCGAGTGAACTTCGTGCTGAAAACTTATCCCACTTTATATCTACTTATACAAAGCGTAACGAAGCATTTGTTAAAGTTACTTTCGGCGACACCGAAAACGGCGAGGACATGACTATCGGAAGAAAAATCAGAAAAACTTCTCAAGGTTATGCCAGCACATATTATATCAATGACAGTGTCACAACTCTTACAAATGTGCATGCAATTTTAGAAAAATACAATGTAACTCCAAACAGCTACAATGTAATGATGCAGGGCGATGTTATGGGGATTACAAACTGTTCTCCGAAAAACCGCCGTAAAATTATTGACGAAATCGCAGGAATTGCAGATTTTGACCGCAGAATAGAACAGGCTACAAATGAACTTGAAACAGTAGAACAGCGCGTAGAACGTTCAACAGTAATCTTAAATGAAGTTGATAACAGACTTGAACAATTAAAGGAAGAAAGAGAAGTTGCATTAAAATACCAGAAACTTCGCGAAGAAAAACAAGACCTTGAAAGCCAGGTTAATAAAGTTCGCTTCTTTGATTTGAAACGCAACCTTGAACAGGCGCATGAAAATATTCTTGAATTCACCAAAAAGAAAAAAGAAGAAGAAGTTAAAAATAAAGATTTAGACGAAAGATTAAATCTTATCAAAGAAAAATACAAAGAAATTTCAGAACTTGTAAAAGAAAAAGGCGAAGCACAGCAGATTGAATTAAAGAAGCAGGAAGAAGCTTTAAAAGGTGAAATTGACCGCAAAAACAATGCTACAAATTATGCCGATAAGCAAATTCATGACGGCTTGCGCTCAATTGAAAATGCTAAAAACGGTATTGAAGGCTTCAAAAAGAAAATTGAAGATTTTAAGCTTAAAATTCAGCTTAAAGATGACGAAATTAAAGTTATCAAAGAAAACGAAGCAGCTCGTCAGGCTGAGCTAAAGAAAATTCTTGAAGATATGACAGGTCTTAATGCAACAGCAGACCAGCATATTGAAAAACGCAACCGCTTGAGAAAACAGCTTGAAGATTTAAAAGATGAAGAAACTAAATTAATCCAGACTAAATCACCGCTTGAAAGCGAATTAAAAATGCTTCAAAGAGATTTGGACAATGCAAAAGAAAAACTGGAAGAACTAAACAATCTTAAATCTAACTTTGCATCAGATCAGGATTTGAAAAAGACTTTAGTAGAACAGCTTCAAAAAGAATTGCAGGATTTCAAAATCATCCAGCAAAACTCTATGCATGATTTGGATACTACAAAAAATGAAATCAACGACCTGAACTACAACATCCAAATGGCATACAGAAAAATTTCCACTATGGAAGCTAAAAAACAGGCTGCGGAAGATGCAAACTTCGGGCGTGCAATCGATACGATTATGAACGCAAAACTAAGAGGTGTTCATGCTCCTTTAGTACAGCTCGGTACTGTTGATAAAGAATATTCAACAGCTATGGAAGTTGCTTTTGGCGGAAGAATGGCTCACGTTGTCGTTGATGATGAGCATGTCGCTTCTGTTGCGATTGAACTTTTGAAATCTTCAAATGCAGGCAGAGCTACTTTTATTCCTCTTAATAAAATTAAAAAAGCTCCAACCAGATTGCAGCTGCCAAAAGACAAAGGGGTAATCGATTTTGCCATAAACCTAGTTGATTTTGATGATCAATATATTGATGCATTTTTCTATGCTGTCGGCGATACAATTGTTGTTGAAGATTTGGAGTCTGCAAAAAAACTTATCGGCAAATACAGAATGGTTACGCTTCAAGGCGAACTTCTTGAAAAATCAGGTTCTATGACAGGCGGTGCTAAACTTAGAACAGGTCTAAGCTTCAGCCAAAATGATGATGATGAGCTTAACAAATTTAAAGACCGTTTGAAAGAAATGGAAGAAAAGTTAGGTTCTCTTGAAAGAAAAAAATCGTCTTTGGAAACAAAACTTGAAGATGTAAGAACAAAATATTCCGATGCAATGAGCGAGTTTTCCAAGTCAAAAGTCGAATTAGACAATATGAACAGAAACTATGAAAACAGCGAAAATATTTTAAAAGAAAAAGCTGATTTTATAGCGCAAACAGAGCCTAAAATTGCAGAACTTAATAAAAAATTAGACAAACTTGAAGAACAGAACGTTAAAATCTACGATGATATGGCTGTTTGTCAGGAACAGATAGAAGAAGTTGAACAACTTATTAACGATAAGGATTTGAAAGACTTAAAAGAAAAAACTGAAGGCGTTGAGCACGAAATTAAACGCCTGCAAACAAATCTTATGAATGCAAACAATGACAAAAACGAATTAGACCGTCAAATTGCGTTCCACCAAAACCTTATCGAAACTAAAGAAGAAGAAATTACAAGCATTGAGCACAACAACGTTAAGCTTGAAGAAGATAAAACTCGTTACAAAAACGATATCACAGAGCTTAACAAAAGAATGGAAGAACTCCACGAACAAATTGTTCAGATTGAAGAAAAACTCGGAAAACTTCTTAAAGAACGTGACGATATCAACGCGGATTTAATTGAGCTTGAAAAACAAAAGCACATCAGAGTTGCTGATATTGAAAGAATTGCAGAGCAGATTGAATCTTTCAAAGCGCGCAGACGCGAGCTTGAACCTCAGCTTGAAACTGCAAGACAGGAGCTTGAAGATAACGGAGTTGAAGTTAACAAACTTGAACCTGTTGAAATTTCTATCGAGGAAATTACATCAAAAATTCAGCGTTTGGAAAAACGTATGGCAGATTTAGGCGATGTAAATATGAGAGCCTTAGCGGCTTACGAAGAAGTGCTTGCACGTCAAAACGAATTAAAAGAGCAGATTGAAACACTTTCAAAAGAACGCAAAGAAATTATGACACGTATGCAAGGCTACGAACAGCTTAAAAAAGAAACGTTTATGAAAACATACAACCACATAAACGAAAACTTTAAAGAAGTGTTCCACCAGCTATCAGAAGGTGAGGGCGAATTAAAGCTCGAATGTCCTGATGATCCTCTCTCAGGCGGTATGACAATCGAAGCACAGCCTAGAGATAAAAAGCTTCAAAGGCTTGAAAGTATGTCAGGCGGAGAAAAATCATTGACAGCACTGGCGTTCGTATTTGCTATTCAACGTTATATGCCGTCACCATTCTACGCATTCGATGAAGTTGATGCAAGTTTGGATACTATGAACGTTGAACGTATCGCCCAAATGGTGCAGAACCAATCAAAAGATACGCAATTTATAGTAGTTAGTCACAGAAAACCTATGATAGAATCAGCTAACAGGACTTTAGGTGTAACCCAAAAAGAAAAAGGTATCACTAAAGTTACAGGTATTAAATTAAGGGACGAATAATCAGGATATGAGTACAGAGGCAGCATTAAATTATAATTTAGATTTACCTGACTTAGGTCTGTCAAAAGACGGCAAACCTAAAAGTGAGGGCATCGGAATTTTAGTCGATATGGCAAAAGCCGGCAAAATCGACCCCTGGAACATTGACATTGTTGATGTTACAGACAAATACCTTGCTCATATGGTTCAGATGAAATCACAAAACCTCAGAGTAACAGGAAGAACTTTCTTGTTTGCAGCAGTGCTTTTGAAGCTTAAATCAAACGTGCTTGAAGGCATTGATATAATGCAGTTTGACACTCAGGAGCCTGATGTTGAATACGATGATGACGGTTTCATTGTTGATTACGGTGAAGAAGAATATGTTCCGACAAACAACGTAATTTCTATTGATGAAGTTCTTCAAAGACGTACAAGTGTAAGATTAAACCACAATCGCGTTGTAACATTGAAAGACTTAATCAGACAGTTAGAGTTTTATGAAAAACTGGAACAAAAACAGTCTTTAAAAAGCGCCCATGAACGTGCAAAAAGACGTGTTCAATCATATTCAAGATTAACACCTGATGATATCGTTAACCTTGCACACGAAGAATACATTGAATCTTGTGTTTTAACTTTAAAAGAAAATCTCGGGCAGATTTTTGAAAAAAATGATAAAATAGAATTAAACGAACTAACTTTACTCGGTATGGATAAAATCAGTGCATACATTGCATTGTTATTTTTAACTGCCGAAACAGACTATGAACTTAAGCAGGAAGAATTTTATTCTGACCTGTATGTTGTAAAAGGCGGAGAAAATGAATTTAGAGCAGTTGAAGTCTAGAATTGAAGCTGTTTTATTTATTACAGCAAGAGCAATTTCTTTGGATGAGATAGCTACAATATTGGATGAAGAAACAGAAACGATTGAAGAGGCAATCCTTGAGCTGATTATGGATTACTCCGCACGTGACGGCGCTTTGGAAATTGATGATGAAAACGGTTACATTCTTCAAGTTAAAGAAGACCACATGGACCTTGTAGAACTGCTTTGTCCTGTTGATTTGAAACCTGCAGTTTTAAGAACACTATCAGTTATTGCTTTAAAAGAACCTTTAAGACAAACAGCGCTAATTGAGCTTCGCGGTTCAACAGCTTATGATCATATTAAAGAATTAGTTGAAAAAGGGCTTGTTTCAAAAACAAGGGATAAAAACGGAAGAAGCTTTAACCTTAAAACAACTCAAAAATTCGCAGAATATTTTAAACTAAAAGGTGATACACGCTCATTGGCTAAAATCCTGGAAATAGACAAAGGCGTAAAAGAAAATGAACAAGTATAACTCAGACAGATTTTTAACTATAATTATTTGTGCGTTTGCTGTAATCTTTGCTTTGGTTTTTAAATTAATGCCAACCTGTTACTATCATATGGGGCATCATTATTTAAAGAAACAAGATTACGTAAAAGCCCGTGCAAATTTTAAAAATGCATACTTTTTTAATCGAAACGATAAGGATTACAGATATTACTATGTAAAATCGTTGTTAAACCTTTCGCCTTCAGAACCTATTCAAAAAGAACTTTTTGAACTTGCATCAAGTTCACAGCAGGATAGTGCTCAACAAGCTGCTATTACAAGAGTTTCAGAATGGCGAAACGCTGTAATGAATAATATAGGAGACAATTATATAGAGCAAGTGCCTCTTGATAAAGGAATTATACGCTGGGACATTAAAAAGTTTCCTTTGAAAGTTGTTATTGTTGACAATAGTGAAATTAATGTACCTTCATATTATAAAAATGAAATATTACAGGCATTCGCACAATGGCAGGTTTCTACAAGATTTATAAAATTTGAGTTAACCAATAGGATTAAAGAAGCAAATATAATCGTAAAAATTATGCCGCCTCCGGAAAATGTTTGTGAGGGAAATGTATGCAGATATGTTGTCGGCTTTACAACCCCTAACTATAAAGATTCAACTCTTTATGATATGACAATTGTGTTATATTCAACAGATCCGTTCGGCAATTATTTTTCAGATAAAGAACTTTACAACACAATTCTTCATGAAATCGGTCATGCACTTGGTATAATGGGACACAGTTACAGTTCTGAAGATTTGATGTATATGACTTCTGAAAATGACAACAGCTTTTATGCACCATACAGAAGTTCTTTCCAGTATTTATCCACAAAAGATATAAACACAATCGAACTTCTATATAAATTAATTCCGAATATAACCAATACACCTTTAGAGGAGTTTAATACAAAAGGTCTTATATATGCGCCTATAATTCTTGGAACATCTTCTCAAATAAGTATGAGAAAATTAAAAGAAGCCCAGAACTATATCAAGAATGCTCCAAATCTTGCGGGCGGATATATTGACTTGGCAATAGCTTATACAGAACTGAACAAAAACAGAGACGCGTTAAAAGCTCTTGAAAAGGCATTGGAATTAGCAAAATCCGATAATGAAAAATTTATGGTAAATTATAATCTTGCAGTTTTAAATATGAATGAAAATAATCTTGAAGCAGCACTAAATTATGCAAAAGCTGCAAAACAAATTAATAACTCAGAAGAAGTTAAAGAACTTATAACTAATATAAACCATGCCAAACTCGCAAATAAAAAACCTTTTAAAGGGCATATGATGTCTTTTGATGAAACTCCTGAAAAATAATAGCAAAAAAATATTTTTATGAGTTTTCAAACAAAAAAGGTGTTTATTATGCTCTCATTTAACAACAATAATGTAAATAGTCCTGCTTTTACTAGTGTTGTTCCCGTAAGATTTTACCAAAGGAATTCTTCGGGAGTTGCTGAGCTGTGCAAAGACTCAAATATAATCGAACAAGGTAAAAAAGGAGTAATTAAACTTCTTAGAGGACCTTCAGCCACTCAAGAACAGGAAAGACTTATAAGGGCCCTTGCAGTCAGAGATCCCGACTATGATTATAATATGGCTAAAAGCGGTATCTTTACGCGAATGATTAACGGAATATTTAAAAGAAGGCCTCCTCATGAATTTTTAAAATTTACTTCAGACGAGATATCAGGCTTTCATATACTGTTTACGGGACCGCAAGCTATAAAACTTTCTGTTATAGGTGAAAAAATTGGTAAAATAACTAAAAAATGCATGAATTTAACTGCAATAAGATATAACATTCCTGCGGAAAATACTCTTGTAAAAGGAAAATCTGCATATAAATGGAGTAAACAGGAAAAAGAATTTATAAAAAAACACCTTATTAACACGCAAGAGCTGACAGAAGAAAAACAAAACTATGGTCAGACAATATTAAATGCCTTATACAACGCCAATTTACATCTTAGAGAAACTTATAATCCCATAAAACATGCAAGAGAGGGTAAAAAAATTATCTTTAATTTCCTCCTTGATAATGACAATAATATTGAAAAATTTAATTTAAGCGCCTACAATTAATGATTTACAATTTCTTCATAAACACTTTATTTAAGCTTTTGTTTGAGGTAAATTTAATTGGTTGAGTAAAAATATTGGAGATATGAAGATGTATAACGTAGCGATTATCGGAGCAGGACCTGCAGGAATTTTTGCGGCTTTAGAAATCACAAAATTAAAACCTGAATGGAATGTTGTATTAATTGAAAAAGGTCAAAAAATCGAAAAAAGAAAATGTTTGCTTCGTGAAGGCTATGATAAATGTCCTACTTGCAAAAAATGCGGACTTCTTTGCGGATGGGGCGGAGCAGGAGCGTTTTCTGACGGAAAACTTACTCTTACGCCTGATGTAGGCGGTCACCTTGTAGATTACATGGATAGAAAAAAGGTTGAAGATTTAATCAGCTATTCTGATAAATTATATTTGGATTTCGGAGCTACTGATGAAGTTTTCGGAACTGATATGAATGTCTTTAGAGAGCTTGAAAGACAAGCCTCTTTAGCAGAATTAAAACTTGTTCACTCACCTGTAAGACACTTGGGAACAGAAAGAAGTCTTGATGTTTTGAAAAATATGCAAGACTATTTAAATGAAAGAATTACAATTATAAATGATGTCGCAGCAAAATCTTTAATAGTTGAATGTGAACAGGTTAAAGGTATTGTACTTGACAATGGCGAAACAATATGCGCAGAATATACAATTATTGCACCCGGCAGAGAAGGTGCTGACTGGCTTACTCATGAATTTGCACAAAATAAAATCGGCATGGTTAATAATGCAGTGGACGTAGGTGTTCGTGTAGAACTTCCGGCTCCTGTATTCGAACCTCTTACAGATAAATTATACGAATCCAAATTAATATACCACTCTCCAACTTTCGGCGATGAAGTAAGAACATTCTGTATGAACCCTAACGGTGAAGTTGTACAGGAAAATTACAACGGAATTTCAACTGTTAACGGTCACAGTTATGCGGAAAAAACAACAAATAACACTAACTTTGCATTGCTTGTAAGCGAAAAATTCACAGAGCCGTTCAAAGAACCAATTCAATACGGTCAGCATATTGCAAGGCTTGCTAATATGTTAGGCGGCGGAATTCTTGTTCAGCGTTTCGGTGATTTGCTGGACGGTCGCCGTTCTACTCCTGAACGCATTAAGGCAAGCATTATCAAACCAACACTAACTTGTGCAACACCCGGCGATTTAAGTCTTGTAATTCCTTACAGACAAATGACAAGTATTATTGAAATGCTTCAGGCGCTGGATAAAATTTGTCCGGGAACAGCTTCAAGATATACGCTTCTTTACGGTATTGAAGTTAAATTCTACTCAGCAAGAGTTAAGCTAACTGATGAACTAGAAACAGAAGGTGTAAAAAATCTGTTTGCTATCGGCGACGGCGCAGGTGTGACAAGAGGTTTAATCCAGGCATCAGCATCAGGTGTTCACGTTGCAAGAACAATTTGCAATCGCGGATAATTTAATGTCAAAATAAATTTTTATATAAAACTCAAGATTAGCATAATTTTTTGCGAATTTTGAGTTTTATTCCTAAAATAGTACAAAGCTTATATTTTTTCCCGTTATAAATTCTATTTTTTATAGAAAATAAATTGTTTAAAAAATTTATGCCTTTTGCAGAATTTCTATAAACTCCCAAATCCCAAAAATAAGTGTATGATTTATTTTCAAAACCATTGGACAGGAACAATGCACCCAGTGTACCGGCTGTAATACCGCCTATTATATATTTGCATTTAGAGAGAATATAAATTGATAACAGATACTCTTTAGCCAGATTATAAAAATGATTTTCGCGCTCAACCTTAATCTGATAAATACGCTTGTCTGATGTAAAATCATATTTATATTGTTTATTATCTATTAGCATATCACCGAATTCGCTTTTAAACAGCAAATAAATATTCTTATCCTCAGTAGCAAGCCAAATTTTTTTATAATTGTATTTATCAAGTAATTTTTTTGCATTTTCAATTACAATATGAGGGTCGGGCTGGACAGCATGTCCTACAGGACGACAATTTATATAATCAGTGCCTCGACAGAGTATTCCTAGTATCTCGGTTTCACCTTTTGTAATTTCATTCAAATTTTCATCAAGATATTTTTGAGTTTCATCTGTGAATTTTGTATATGAAAAATATTTTCCAAATGTTTTTTTAGCTTGCGTTAAGTCTTTTAAACAAATATATTCATTCAATGCTATATCAACAATGTCTGTATCACTTGACATTATGAGTTTTGCATCTTTTGGAATATCTTTAAGCGAAATATTACAAGGCTGTTTAAAGAAGTACTCCCATACATTATCCTTATATTCTCTGCCATCTTTAAAATATTGATTATACAAATGCTGCATATCAATTACAGGTATATATCCTCTTTCAGATGCATAAATTAAATATGACATTACAGTTTTGTAGAGAGCAAACAGTCCGCCGCTTTTCCAACCTACCGATATGACATAATATATAGGATTATGAGTTTTATCTCTTTCATCACCTTGATTAGTTTTTAGACTAATTTCTTTTATCACTTTTTCACCTATATATCAGGTATAATATAAAGCATTAACTTTTACAAGTTACCCGATTATACAATCTTGCCTGAAAATTTTATAGGTGATATAATTTTAAGTATGAGTAAACAAGTGAGTTTAACAACGCAAAATCGCTTGATAATATTCGGGTTGGTGCTTAGTACTTTCTTAATTATATCAATAGCCGTTTTTGCAATATTTAATATACAGAAGAAATTAAATGAGGGATATCAAAACTTTGGGCAAATCGTATCAAAAGCTCTTGCCATAGAATGTGTTGAACTGGCATCTAATATTCCCGAAAATCAAGTTCTGGGGACCTTAAAAGAACACGCAGATACAATAGTTGCATCCCATAACGATATTGTATTCATTGAGTTTAGAAATGCTCAGGGAAAAATGTTATATAAGGTTACAACAGAAGGAGAAAAGCCTTCAAGTACACCGAGTATTATTGTAAGTTCACCAATGATAGCCTCTGATAATCAAAATGTCGGTTCGGTAACTGTCGGACTTTCAGGAAGTATTATAAATCAAATTTCTTCAACAACACGCGCTTCCTTGTTGTTTGTATTCTCTGTTGCATGGATTGTTTTTGCATTCGTTATATTAATAAATACTTATTTAATAACCAGAGAATTGAGAATACTTCATGAAGGTGTACAAAAAATTTCAACAGGAGAATTCGGCTATACAATTCAGGATAAAGATGTAAGTTCGGAGGTTAAAGAATTATTTAACTCTTTTAACAACATGTCTAACAGACTTCATATATACGAAGAACAAAATATTGAACAGCTTACACTCGAGCGTAACAAACTTGAAGCCGTTCTTATGAGCATTGCTAACGGCGTTGTTGTATGTGACAACAATGATAATGTTGTGTTGGTTAATAACCATGCTCATAACCTTCTTGAGCTTGAAGAAAATCAAATGCTTAATACAAAAATTCAAGAATATATTGATACAGAAGGCAACTACTGCTTTAAAGATAAGATTGAAGAATTCAAAGATACACCGATTGAAATCATGGAAAATAAACCGCTTGAATTTAATATTCAGGTGGATAAACGCGTTATAAAATCTATTATTTCACCAATGTTTACACGCAATAAGGATTATGTCGGCTACATAATTGTCCTTATTGATATGACAAAAGAGGCTGAAATGGATGCGATGCGATCAACATTTATTTCTAATGTTTCCCATGAACTAAGAACTCCTGTTACAGTTTTGAGAAGCTATATAGACACACTTTATAATTTCGGAAACGAATTTGACTACGATACACAAAAAGAATTTATCGGAACAATTAATCAGGAAATTATAAGGCTTAACAGAATGGTAAATGATATTCTTGATTTCTCAAGAATGGAATCTAACGCTCAAATGGAAAAAACTTTAAATAACATTGATGAAGTTGTTGAAAACTGTGTAAGTCAGGTTAATATATTAACCAAAGAACACAACGTAACAATATCCGTAAGTAAGGACGAAGATATACCAGAATTCCTGTTCAATTATGACGGAATTGAACGTGCATTAACAAATCTTTTGTCAAATGCAATCAAATATTCCCCTGAAAATTCAACTATAAGAGTGAAAATAGCAAAACAAGATAATAGCGTAGATATTTCTGTTAGCGATGAAGGCTGCGGTATTGCTCCTGAATATCAGAAAAAGATATTTGACAGATTTTTCAGAGTTGAAAATAATACCCACACTGTAAAAGGTACAGGCTTAGGGCTTCACCTTGTTAAAATGACTATTGAAAGATATCATAACGGTAAAGTTTATGTTAACTCCGAAGTTGGGAAAGGTTCTACATTCGGATTTATATTACCACTAAGTGTGACTGAAGAAACTTTAGTTTAGTAAACTGTATGGAAGAAATTTGAAATTGGTTTTGCAGGCTTTCATTAATAGTTTTTATTATAATTTGTTTAAACTCTATTTTGGACGATGCAATGTTCAGACTTCAATACAGTTTTCCAAAAGTATCTTCAACTTCTTCAATGAAAATTAACACTTTAGATGATCCTATACAAAACATTCTTACGGTAATGATATTATTACCGTGAGAGGATATAAAAACAGATATATGTTTAGGTTATGTTATTTCTCAGGTTTCATATACACCTTATTCCTGCAAACAAGAACAAGTATGTCCAGGCATGATAAAGACAGTACAAGCCGCGGTTCCGGAGCCTGCGAAGATATGTATGTGACAAAAGTACAAATAGATAATAAAATTTATAAATAAATCAGCTGAATAAAGCGTTAATCTTATCTAAAATATCCTGCGGATCAATTTCATTTGTCACTTTATTAATATCCTGTGCAATTTGATAAAGTTTTGCCGCTTCAATCTTATCACCTGTAATAGCAATTGCACGGGCAAGATTAAAATGAGCAAGCGCATAATTAGGGTTGAATTCAACAGATTTTTTGAACAAATCAATAGCCTGTCTTACACGTCCTAAATCATCAAGATAAATTACACCCATATTGTTATACGCAATATCGTAATCAGGTTTGAATTCTATTGCAAGGCTGTATTCCTTTAATGCCTCGTCAATGTCGCCTTTTCCCCAGTATAAAAAGCCTAAATTACAATGAATTTGAGCATTTTTAGGATCTAAATCCAATGCGTTTCTATAAACCTGCAATGCATTATCAATATCTTCTTTATCATAAAAAGCACTACCTAAATTAACATAAATATCAATGTCTTTAGGAGTTAAAAGATATGCACTCTGATAAGAACTTATCGCTGCATTCAAATCATTTTTAGATTCCTGATAAACAAAACCCAAAGTCTGATTAATAATACTTGTCCATTGTTTTTTAGGGTTCAAAGTAACAGCAGTTTGGAAATGCGAAATAGCATTTTCAATATCGCCTTTTACATACAAAATATTTGCAAGGTTTGAATGCACATCAGGCATATTAGGCATAATCTGAATAAGCTTTTCATAAATTTCAACAGCACTGTCATAATCGCCCTGTTCCTCATAAGCTGCACAAAGGTGTCTGTATGCATTAATATTTAAACTGTCAAGCCAGATTGCCATTTTATACTCGGTAATTGCATCATCAAACTGTCCCAATGCGCGGTAAACATCACCTAAGAGGCAGTATAACGGAATAAAGCCGGGAGCCTTTTCAATTGCTTCTATGTAAGTTTCTAAAGCATCATTGTAAGCTTTTATTTGAACCTGATAAGCACCTTTGATTAATATCGGGAAAAACTTTAAGTAAGACAATGACCTTGCCACATTTCCAAGTGCAATCTTATCAAACGGAAGTGTTAGCAATGATAAAACAAATTCAATCTTTGATAGTGCAAAATTCTTAAAACTTCTTGCCGAAGACACATTATACAAATTAGATAGTAAGAAATGGGCGCAAGAATTTGCGCAAGGTGTGCATTTAACAGCTTTTTGCGCATTAAAAGAAGCTTCCAAAAATCTTGCTTTTTTCGTATAAGTTTCTGCTAACAAGTAATATGCTTTACCTAATTTAGGATTTTTAGAAATAGCAGTATCTAAATAATTGACAGCTTTATCCAAATCACCCTTGAAATAGTGAGCCTGCCCTATTTTAAAATAAATCTCTGCAGAATCAATGTACGATTCTAAAGCTCTCTGATACTCTGTTATAGCTTCATCAATATACTGGCAGGAGTTATAAATGTCCAAATGCCATGCAAGATATAAATCGCCCAGGCGCACATGCAAATCAGCATTTGTAGGATCATCCTGCAGACCGATTTGGCAAAGTTCAATAGCGCTCTTAACATTGCCGATTTTATATTCTTTATTAATCTTTTTTTCCAGTTGTTTTGTATTATTCATAATATAATATTTTTATAAAGAAGCTTGACAGAACTCATAAAAGGTTCCATACTAAACATTGTAAATAATATACCTTAAAAATGCAAGTTATTTATAAATAAAAACATATATGTGTATTAGATTTTTCGAGGAGTTCAGATGAAAGAAAATAAAATTTACTTTGTTGACGTTACAAATAGAGATGGCGTACAAACATCACGTTTAGGATTAGCCAAACTTCAAAAAACAATCATAAATTTAATGCTTGATGATATGGGGATTACTCAATCAGAATTCGGCTTTCCGACAACAAAACATGAAATCAATTATTTAAACGGCAACCTTGAACTTGTAGAACACGGCGTTATATCACGCACTAAACTTTCAGGCTGGATGAGAGGAATTGCTTCTGATGTAGAACTTTCATTCAAGAATGTTCCTAAATTAAAAAACATTAATCTTTCACAATCTACATCTGAACAAATGATTAATGGAAAATACATGGGTAAAAAGACACCCGATGACATTATAAAAATGACCGTAGAAGCTGTTGAATGCGCAAAATCACTGGGCGCTGAAATTATCGGGGTAAACGCTGAAGATGCTTCAAGAAGCGATATTGATTTTCTTATTAAATACGCAAGAGAATCTAAAAAAGCAGGAGCATATCGTTTCAGATATTGCGACACTTTAGGTTACGAAGATCCTAAAACAACTTATGACAGAATTTATAAAATAGCAAAAGAAACCCAAATGCCAATTGAGCTTCACTACCATAACGATTTGGGAATGGCGACTGCCTGCTCTATTATGGGAGCTAAAGCAGCAATTGATGCAGGAGTTGATGCATACATAAATACAGCGATTAACGGTATGGGAGAACGTGCAGGAAACGCTGATTTAGTTTCTTGTCTTCTTGCTATATTAAAATCCGCAGGATTCAAAAATGAATATCATGTTGATCCTAACATAGATTTAAGCAAAATCTGGAAACTTGCAAAATATACAGCATACGCATTTGGAGTTCCTATTCCTATTAACCAGCCTGCCGTCGGTGATAACGCTTTTGCGCATGAATCAGGAATTCACGCTGACGGAGCACTAAAAGACAGAAGAAATTATGAACTGTATGATTTTGAGGAACTTGGCAGAGGAGAACCTGAAATCATTGAAACAGGTCGTATGATTACAACAGGTGAATACGGCGGAATTAAAGGATTTAGAAATGTTTATGACAATCTGGAACTTGAATTCAAAGATGAACATGAAGCAAGAAATATCCTTGAACTTGCCCGTTATGCAAACGTTCATACACAAAAGCCTTTAACAACAAGCGAATTGAGATTTATCTACTACTATCCTGATATTGCGGCTAAGATAATGACAGTTTCACCATATTATGAACCTCAAGGAGCAATAAAAGAACGTGTTGATGCACACCTTCTCACTAAACCTCACAGAATACTTTAACAGATTATTAAAATATATTAAGAGAGTTTGAATTTTACTAAAGAATAAAAGCTTTTAAGCCGATAACTACATTAAGGGAACAAATGGAAAGGGAAACCTGCAATGGGTATGTCGGCTTCTCAAGCTCGTTTTTTGGGTTTGACAGCAAGAAAAACCAATGTGGAATATGAAGGACAGCAGATTAATCAGCAAAGAACTACGCTGTCTAATCAGTCTGCAAACTACTACAATAACTTATTAGGAATGGAAGTACCCGTTCCTCCTTCTGTTGCAGATTATACTAAAACAGTTTATTCTTTCCAAGACGGTTCTTTAACAAATTCAATCACATCAATGATTGCAAAAAATAACGGTGAGTATACGGTTAGTTATATTTCAAGCTGGACAGATGATTTTTCAATAGTTTCCTCAAAATCAAGCCTTATCAACAAGGCTCCCGTCATTACAGACAACAGCGATTTATTTTTAGAATTCACAGAAGGAACAGCAGGAGGGTGTTATACTTATGCTTTAGAGCATGACGGCAATCAAATCGAACACTTAATTCACACATTAGCTCACTTAGTACCTGTTGGTACACACACTACAAGCGACGGTCACACTGTTACCGTAAACAGCGGCGACCAATATTGGGGTGACAAAGCTGCACCTCCTTATGGCGGAAGTGCACCTATAATGGCAAAAATAAGAGATAAAATAGCTGACAAAGATATATCTCAAAAATTTATTGATTTACTTTATAAATGTAAAACTTCACCAAGCACAGCTGCTGCAAGTGATGCATTAAAAGCTGAACTAAAAAGTCTTATAGATAATGACTTGCGTTATTCGCTTGCAACAGGTTTCATGGTAGGTTCAAGCGAGCTTAGAGTACTTGGTAAAAAGAATAATTGCGAATTTGATACTAACGGAAATATTATAGGATACAATGGAAACGATGAATATTTAAAAACATTATCAAGCGAGCAATTAACACAATTATATGCAGAAGAAAAAGAATATATTGCTATGCTTAATGAAAAATTCGGCACAGATGACGACACAGAATGGCTTGTAAGATATGTTCAAAATACTTCTACTGGAACTTGGTCACCTTATTTTTACCGTAAATCTGATGTTGAAAACGCAATATATGATAAAAATGATACTCAGCGTTCAGATATTCAATGCTACACAATAGGTTCATCTAAAAAAACAGAAGAAGTTAAAGGTGTAAATGCAAGAATTGAACAAGACAGCAGCGGAAGACTTATTAATATTACATTTAATCCTGGACAAGATGATCAGGTAACTTATGCCCTTTCAACAGAAACTGTGACTGATCAGGCAGCTTATGATGATGCTTCTAATCAATATGAATTTGATAAATATCAATATGACCAAACAATACAGGAAATTAACGCTAAAATTGAAATCATCCAATCTCAAGACAAAAATTTAGAACTAAGATTAAAGCAATTAGATACTGAACAAGATGCAATAACAACAGAAATGGATGCTGTACAAAAAGTTATCGAAAAAAATACCGAGTCTACTTTCAAAACATTCGGTTAGGTCTTCAATAAAATAGCTCAATATAATATTTTCTAAATCCTGTCATATCAACATTTTCGCCCACTAACATTACGAAATGTAACGAAATAATAAAAAAAGATTAAAGAATTAATTAATATGTGCCGTAACATATAACACAAGGGAATTAAAACGAAAGGGAATATGTCATGGGTATGGCAGCTTCACAGGCTAGGTTCTTAGGACTCACAGCCAGAAAAACAAACGTTGAATATGAAGGCCAACAGATTAACCAGCAAAGAACTACTTTGTCTAACCAATCTGCCAACTATTACAACCAGCTGTTAGGCATGTCTGTTCCGGTTCCTCCATCTGTTGCGGATTACACTAAGACTGTTTACACTTTTGAAGACGGTTCTTTAAGCAATTCTATTTCTTCTATGATTGCTCAAAGCAACGGGGAATATTTAATAAGCTATACTTCTTCTTGGGTAGATGATTTTGCTGCGGTTTCTGCGGGTTCATCTATTGTTACAAGAGATAAGGTAGATGCTGACAAAAATAATGAAGTTACAAACACATATAATAATGTAGTTAAAAAAGACACAGGTAAGAAAGACGATGAAGGAAATACCATCTACAACTTTACTGATGCTAACGGAAATGTGATTGTTGCGGGAGTTGTTGAAAAAGACGGTAAATTAACTGACGGTACATCTAATTTCACATATTCTGGAAACACTTTAACTGAAAAGACTACTGTTAACTATAACATTGGTGCTAAAGGGTTAAGACCGATGGGAGCATCTATTCCCAGAGCTGCTGACGGCACATACTCAGGTAATGATGAATACTTAAAAACTTTATCTAAAGACCAATTAGACAAGTTGGAAAAAGAAGAAGCTGAGCAAATTAAGATCCTTAACGCTCAATACGGGGATTCTACTTGGATGGTAAGATATGTTCAAAACACATCTACCGGTACTTGGTCACCATACTTCTATAAAAAAGAAGTATTAGACAATGCGATTTATTCTGACACAGGTTCTTCTCAAAGCAACATTCCGGCTTACACTATTGGCTCTGCGCAAAAGACTGAAGAAGTTAAAGGAGTTACTGCAAGATTAGAACAGGATGCTTCAGGACGTATAATTAACGTAACTTTAAATCCCGGAAGTGATGATGAAGTGACATATGCGGTTACCACAAACACTTTAACTGACCAGGCTAAATACGATGATGCTATGAATCAATACGAATATGACAAGTATCAATATGATCAATCTATTCAAGAAATTAACGCAAAGATTGAAATTATTCAGTCTGAAGATAAAAACTTAGAATTAAGATTAAAACAATTAGATACCGAACAAGATGCCATTTCTACCGAAATGGATGCGGTACAAAAAGTTATCGAAAAGAACACGGAATCTACTTTCAAAACTTTCGGCTAGTAGACAAAGTCCACTCTTCCACTTAGGTGGTTAGCAGGATTTTAAATAAACTGCTAAAGAAAACGAAGTCAACTCGTAAACTAAGGGAGCAGCTTTCTTGCTTAAAACTCCCTGATAAAATATATTTCCCTTTTCCCTTAAATTCACGACCTAATGGTCGCTTTTTTTTTAAGTTAAATAA
>UNSJ01000010.1 GCA_900548405.1 Candidatus Gastranaerophilales bacterium
AATAATGAAACCTGTTATAATGGTGATATATCACATCACAATTATAACGGAGTTTGTATGAAAGGAATGAGAGCGTTTACTCTTGCTGAGGTTTTGATTACACTAGGGGTTATCGGTGTAGTGGCTGCACTTACTATGCCAAGTGTTATGAATAACGTGCAAAAAATGGTGCTGAAAAATCAATTTAAAAAAAGTTATTCGGTTATAACAAATGCAATAAATAAAACATCCTATGACTTGGGTTATATTCCGGCTTGTTACGGCTGGATTTCTTCTAAATATAATGTTGTTTGTTCTAAAAAGAATGCTGCAGGTGCCTGTATTGCCTACACAACTTCTGATGGTTCACCGTTGCCGTCAGATACATGGGGAGATACATCGGAATGTACAGTTTTTTATAATCAATTTATAAAAGAATTTAATGTTATTAAAACCTGTAACGGAAATGCATATCCTGAGTGTCTTCCTGATTATAAAGGAATAGATCAGATAAACCAATCAAATTATACTACTGATCCAAGTGATCCAAATTATGTTGAAAATTATGGTGAACTTGTTACCAGTGGGGGCTGTGGCGGCTTGAAAAAGAGATATATTGATAACAGCAAGGCTTTTGTTACCAATGACGGTATGATAATCTTTGGTTATAGCGGTTATTCAATGGCTGTTGATGTTAATGGTAAAAAAGGACCTAATAAATGGGGGTATGACATTTTTTCTTTAAGAATGGATGTTGAAGGAAAAGGTTCTCCAAAAATTATGAGATCAGAGTGTAGCACAGTTGATAAAGGCGGAAGTTCTGCTACGGCATTAATTCAAAATATGTCTAAATAATAATAAAAAAGCCTCGATTTATATCGAGGCTTTTAGTATTTATATTAATGAATTATTCTTCATCGCCAAGTTGGAAATCAGGAGCTCCGAACATACCTTCGATTTCTTCCAAAATCGCAGATGGTTTTCTTGCTTGATTTCTTTGTGCTACTGCACGTTTTCTTTCTTCGCGTTCTTTTTCTTCATTAGCATTTGACAGGTGGTGGAAGCCTGTACCTGCTGGGATTAAACGACCGATAATTACGTTTTCTTTTAATCCTCTCAAGTTATCTTTCTTACCGTCAACTGCTGCTTCTGTCAAGATTCTTGTTGTTTCTTGGAATGAAGCTGCAGAAATGAAGCTTTCAGTGTTCAATGAAGCTTTTGTGATACCTAATAACATGTATTCACAAGTAGCAGGCTGACCGCCTTTTTCTTGAACTTTGCTGTTTTCTTTTTCAAATGTCTGCATTTCAACAAGTTCGCCAGGTAACAATATTGTATCACCGGCATCAACAATTTTAACTTTCTTAGTCATTTGTCTTACGATGATTTCAACGTGTTTGTCAGCGATTTCTACGCCTTGTGAACGATATACGCGTTGTACTTCGTCTACAAGGTATTGTTGAGCTGCTTCCGGTCCGCAAAGTCTGATTACATCGTGCGGATTTAAAGGACCGCTTGTTAAAGGTTCACCTTTTTTGATTGCTTGTTTGTTTTGAACAACGATATTTGCATCAATAGCATATTTGATTTCAGATCTGCCGTTTTCATTTACTAAGTATAATCTTGGTAAATCATCATCTGTTTCTATTTCTGCAACCCCGTCTTCTTCTGCTAAGATAGCGCAATCTTTAGGTTTTCTGCCTTCAAGAAGTTCTTCTACTCTCGGAAGACCTTGAACGATGTCGCCTGTTTTTTGTCTTTCAAATACAAGTGTTGCGATAATATCACCGCGAAGTACCAGTGCTCCTGATTCAACCTGAAGCATAGTACCCGGGCTGATTAAGTAAGGACGACCGTTTCTGATTGTGATTTCGCCTTTGTTTACAGCTGTAACCATACCTGAAACAGTTGATTTTTCGCCGCTGTCAGCCAAGATTGAATCAAGTCTGACAAAGTCGCCTTTTTTAACGTTAGCTTTACCTTTTACAGAAACTTTTGTTTCATATGTGTCGCTTGTTAACAATAATCTTCTTGTATCTTCTTTATCAGCTTTAATAGAAGCAATACCGTTATTGATTGCTAATACTTGAGTTTTAGCAACAGGTGTTTTAGGAGCGATAGTTTCGCCGTCTTTAACTAATAATTCGGTTTGAAGTGATGATAACAATTTAGAGTTACCTTCAAATTCACGACGAACAATTAAGTTTTCAAGAACAACAATTCTTAAAGCATCTTTCTCATCAAGTTCTACCATACCTTTAAGGTGTGATAAATATCCTTGCATTTGAAGAACTAAGCTTGTTCTTGTAATTGTTGAACCATCAAGGTTTCTAACTCTTGCACCGTCTTTATATTGTAACTGGGTAACAGGAACGATATCGATTAAGCTGTCAGATGTGTTGAATTTAATAGATACGTCTTTTTGTTGAACTTCCAATACTTGAACAGGTCTAACCAAAATTTGGATAGGCTGATTTGAAATATTGTCTTCATCCAATGAAAGGCTTGTATCTAATTCTTCATCCAAATCATCAATATCAATGTCATCAATTGAAGAATCCATAATTGTAACGATTGAAGTTTCTTTAGCCTTTATACCGTCAGCAATTACAGTTCCTTTTTTAACTATTTCGCCTTCGTCAACTTTCAATTCAGATACGCTTGAAAGCTGGTGGATTTCTCCTGGTCTGATTGTAATTTCGTGAATAATATCGTTGTATTCTTTGAATTCAACAATACCGTCGATATGGCAGTATACGTCTTTAACGATTTCTGTACCTGCTGTAACGTGTGTTCCGTTTTCAACCATTTTCAAAGAAGAATCTTTGTTAATTTGGTGGATTTCTTCAGGGATAAATACGACAGAACCCGGTTTTGTAATGATTTGGTTATCATCAACTTCAACGTCTACATATCTGATTTCACCTGATGATGAAACTGCGCATTCGTCATCAATAAGTTCTGCGATAATCATACCGTTTTCAACTGTGGTATCAACAGGAGCTTTAACGATATATTTTTCACCTGTTTTATTTACTGTCCATAATTGTTCTTTTTTAGTTTGTTCAAATGTAGCGTTTTCAGGCATCAATGAAGCAATAACAATTGTTAATTCTTTACCTTGAACAATTTTCTTGATTTTTTTGCCTTCAAATTTAATATCTTCAATAACTAAATCTTCACCAAAGCGAACTTCACCGCCGTGTTCTGATATAGTTAAAGTTTCTGCTAATTTTTCGCCTTCATTAATTTTTTGTTCGTCTTTAACAAGAACTTTAGAACCGCCCGGAAGGTTGTAAACATCACCGCCAAGAACCCAGATAATACCTTGTTTATTTGTTGTTCTTGAGATGTTTCCTTGTCTGTCTTTCTTTTCATCAGCTACGAAATCTTCGTACAATACTTCACCTGATAAATCAGATGTAATATCTTTTGTAGCTTTTTCAGTAAGACGAGAGCCGTCGCGTTGAGAAGCAGGTTCATATTGAGCTAATTTAAAGCCTTTTTCAACTTGCATTCCGTTAGTAAAGAAGATTGTTGAACCTGCAGGAATATGATATTTTTCAGTACGTTTAGCACCTTTAATTTCAATATCAGTTTCGTAGTTAGAAATTTTAACTACATCCCCGTGACGTGTTCTTAATTCTCTTGTTTTAACACTTGATACTACTTCACCGGCAATTTGCGCAACAACTTCTTTCATTTGTTCTTTAACGCCAACCGCACCGCCTGTGTGGAATGTTCTCATTGTTAGCTGTGTTCCGGGTTCACCGATTGACTGAGCTGCAATAATACCGATTGCTTCACCGATATCAACGAGTTTTTGAGTAGTCATTGCCCAGCCGTAACATTTTTGGCAGATACCGTATTCAAGACCGCAAGTCAAGCCTGAACGAACTTTAAGTTCTTGAAGATTTAAGTGAGAAATTTTCTTAACATCATCACGATCCATAGTAGTTCCTGCTTTGATAAGAACTGTACCGTCTGTATCAACAATATCTTCTGCTACGGTTCTTCCCAATAATCTGTCGATAAGAGGAACGATTACCGCATCACCATTCATAATAGGTTTCATATTGATGTATTTTGTAGTGTGGCAGTCATCAGCTCTGATGATAACATCTTGAGCAACGTCTACTAAACGTCTTGTCAAATAACCTGAATCGGCTGTTTTCAACGCTGTATCTACAAGACCTTTACGAGCACCGTATGATGAAATGATGTATTCTGTAACGGATAAGCCTTCTTTAAAGTTTGATTTAATAGGTAAGTCGATGATTTGTCCTTGTGCGTCTGCCATCAAACCACGCATACCAACTAATTGTGATACCTGTGATAAGTTACCTCTCGCACCGGAGAATGCCATCATATATACCGGATTTAATTTATCAAAGTTGTCAACAACAGAAGAAGTTAATTTTGCAGTTGTTTCAGACCAGGTGTCAATAACTTTTGTATATCTTTCAACTTCTGTGATTTCACCTTTTAAATATCTGTTTGTTGATTTTTCGATTTCTTTTTCAGCATCTTGCAACAATTCTTTTTTAATTTCAGGTACCTGCAAATCTGCAATTGAAATTGTAGTACCGGATTTTGTTGCATACTTATAGCCTAAGTTTTTAAGACTGTTAGCTAATTCGGCAGTTTTAGCTCCGCCGAACTCAAGATACATTTGTGAAAGCAAATTGTTTAAACCTTTTTTATCCATTTGCTTGTTAATGAAATCTAGAGTTTTTTTGCCATGTGTGTATGTTGTTTCCATTCTATATTTCCTTTTTTTATTAACGTAGCTTACGATTTTCGTTATTGTGAACGCGTTCGGTGTTAGAACACCTTAGCGCCTGCTTTTATGCCAAAGCGTTTCTTACAGCTTCATTGAAGATAATTCTTCCTGCAGTAGTTTCTATTCTTTCGCCGTGTTCATCTCTTACAACAATTTTGTCGTGAAGTTCGATTACGCCTACTTCCAACGCAGAAATTGCATCCTGGAAGTTATAGAAATAACCTTTCGGCTCCATTTCAGGATCTTTTAGGATAGTTAAGTAATACATACCCAAAACCATATCCTGAGTTGGTGTAATAATCGGTTTACCGTTTGCAGGAGCCAGGATGTTGTTAGTAGCTAACATTAACATTCTTGCTTCTGTTTGAGCTTCGATTGATAAAGGAACGTGAACAGCCATTTGGTCACCGTCGAAGTCGGCGTTGAATGCCGTACATACTAACGGGTGTAACTGAATTGCACGACCTTCAACCAATTTAGGTTCAAATGCCTGAATACCTAATCTGTGAAGAGTCGGAGCACGGTTAAGCATTACAGGGTGTCCGTCAATTACTTCTTCTAAAATATCCCAAACGATTGCTTCTGAGCGTTCGATTTTCTTTTTAGCTGATTTAATGTTTTGAACGTATCCTCTTTCAATCAATTTGTTAACAACGAATGGTTTAAACAGTTCAATAGCCATTTCTTTTGGCAAACCGCATTGATTTAATTTCAATTGCGGACCTACTACGATAACTGAACGACCTGAGTAGTCTACACGTTTACCAAGTAAGTTTTGACGGAAACGACCTTGTTTACCTTCGATAATATTTGATAATGATTTTAATGCTCTGTTGTTAGGACCTACAACTGTTCTTCCTCTGCGGCCGTTGTCGATTAGGGCATCAACTGCTTCTTGAAGCATACGTTTTTCGTTTCTTACGATAATTTCAGGAGCGCCCATTTCCAATAATCTTTGTAAACGGTTGTTTCTGTTAATTACACGTCTATAAAGGTCGTTCAAGTCAGATGTAGCAAATCTTCCGCCGTCTAATTGAACCATTGGTCTTAAATCAGGAGGAGTTACAGGTAATACGTCCATAATCATCCAGGTAGGATCTGTTTCTGAAGAAATTAATGAATCAAGTAATCTTAAGCGTTTGATAAGTTTACTTTTCTTTTGAACAGAATTTATAGTACCTGCAAGTTCTGTTCTGATTTCTTCAGCAAGTTCCTTTGTATGAACTTCTGATAAAAGTTCTTTTATAGCTTCTGCACCGATACCTACTTTCAATGAGGAATCTTCGTTTTCAGCCATATAGTCTTCATATTCTTCTTCTGATAGAAGTTGTAACTTTTTGAATTGGCTTTCGCCCGGATCAAGAACTACGTAATTGTTAAAGTAGATAACCTGTTCCAAATCTTTCAAAGTCATATCAAGAAGTAAGCCAAGGTATGATGGGATTCCTTTTAAGAACCAAATATGAGAAACAGGAGCTGCAAGCTTAATGTGTCCCATTCTTTGTCTTCTTACTTTTGAATCAGTAACTTCAACACCGCATCTTTCACAGATGATACCTTTGTGTCTTACTCTTTTATATTTACCGCAATAGCATTCCCAGTCTTTTGATGGTCCGAAAATTCTTTCGCAGAACAAACCGTCACGTTCAGGTTTTAGTGTACGGTAGTTAATTGTTTCCGGTTTAGTAACTTCGCCGTAAGACCATTTAAGTATTCTTTCCGGTGAAGCGATACTAATTCGTATATAGTCAAAATAATCTATGCTTGTTGACATTATTTAGTTTCTCCTTTTTTTACATCACAGCTTACGATTTTCGTAATACCGCCTTTTTGTAATCTTTGTATCATTTTCCCGATATTTTTTATTATCGGCTTTATTTTGTCAACGCACTCGGTGCATTAGCACCTCGCACCTGTTTTGTTTGGCAGGTTTTACCCTGCCCGCAAAACCTAAATATCTCCGAATGTAGTTGGTGTTTCAAAGAAGTTAATATTTAACAACTCTGAATCGATGTCTGACAATGTTCTTCTTGGAGCTGATTTTCTCAAATCATCCATATCAGTCATTAAGTCAACTTCTGCACCGTCTTTTTTCGCTACCGTAATATCCAAACCAATACTTTGTAATTCTCTTACAAGTACTTTGAATGATTCAGGAATACCCGGTCTTGGAATATTGTCGCCTTTAACGATTGCTTCGTAAGCTCTGTTTCTACCGTTAACATCATCTGATTTGATTGTTAACATTTCTTGCAGAGTATACGCTGCACCATAAGCTTCCAATGCCCAAACTTCCATTTCACCGAATCTTTGTCCGCCGAATTGAGCTTTACCACCCAACGGTTGTTGTGTAACTAGTGAGTAAGGACCTGTTGAACGAGCGTGGATTTTGTCGTCTACAAGGTGGACAAGTTTCAAGATATAAGATAGACCTACTGCAACAGGCTCGTCAAATTTTTCACCTGTACGTCCGTCGATAAGTCTTACTTTACCTGAAGGTTCAACCCAGTCGCAGCCTGAAGCTTTTATACCTTTAAGCAATTCTTCTTTAGTTGCTCTTTCTGATTGGTTGTCACCGTATCTTTCATCGAATGAAGGTGTTTCGTAGTAGTTGCCTGTCAAGTATGCAGCCAAGCCTAACAATAATTCGTAAGTTTGACCAACGTTCATACGAGAAGGAACACCAAGAGGGTTCAATACGATATCAACAGGAGTACCATCAGGCAAGAAAGGCATATCTTCTTTAGGTAATATACGAGATACGATACCTTTGTTACCGTGACGTCCTGAAAGTTTGTCACCTACTGAAACTTTACGTTTTTGTGCAATGTAAACTCTGATAACTGTATTTGCACCCGGTGGTAATTCATCGCCTTTTTCTCTGTCAAATACTTTTACGTCGAGTACTCTGCCGCCTTCACCGTGAGGAACTCTTAAAGAGTTATCTTTTACATCTCTTGCTTTTTCAGCGAAGATTGCGCGTAAAAGTTTTTCTTCGGGCGGATGTTCAGATTCACCTTTCGGTGTAACTTTACCAACCAATATATCGTCAGCATAAACTCTTGCACCGATACGAACAATACCGCGTTCATCCAAGTGCCTTAAAGCATCTTCTGAAACATTCGGAATTTCACGGGTAATTTCTTCAGGTCCGAGTTTAGTTTGACGAGCATCTATTTCTAATTTTTCAATGTGAACTGATGTGAAGATGTCATCGTGAACGCATCTTTCTGAAAGCAGGATAGCATCTTCATAGTTGTAACCTTCCCAAGGCATATACGCAACGATTACGTTTTTACCTAATGAAAGTTCACCGCAGTTTGTAGAAGCACCGTCAGCGATTACGTCACCTGCTTTAACCTTGTCGCCTTCATGAACCAAAGGTTTTTGGTTAATACAAGTGTCCTGGTTGCTTCTTACATATTTCATTAATTGATATACGTGAGGTTTATTTTGTTGATCTCTGATAACAATTTCTTCGCCAACAACACGTTCAACAGTACCGTCGCATTCAGAAACAAGCACCATACCTGAATCTTTTGCAGCTCTTTTTTCCATACCTGTACCTACAACCGGTCTTTGAGTAATTAAAAGAGGAACTGATTGACGCTGCATGTTTGAACCCATCAATGCACGGTTAGCATCATCGTGTTCAATGAACGGAATTAATGAAGTCGCAACTGAGATAATCTGGATTGGAGATACACCTACATAGTCGACTTTGCTTGATTCGCCCATTGTGAATTCAGATTTATAACGAACCGGAACATATTCAGCTTTAATTGTGTTATCAGGGTTCAATTGAATATCTGCAGGAGCGCAACGGAAATCTTCATCTTCGTCTGCTGTCATATAAACAACTTCATCTGTAACAACGCCGTCTTTTACAACAAAGAACGGAGCTTCAATAAATCCGTAGTCATTAACTTTTGCGTGGGTAGCCAATGAACCTATCAAACCTGCGTTCGGACCTTCAGGTGTTTCAATCGGACAAATACGTCCGTAGTGTGAAGGGTGAATATCACGAACTGCAAAGCCTGCGCGTTCTCTCATCAAACCGCCAGGTCCTAAAGCTGAGATACGTCTTTTGTGAGTTAATTCAGCTAACGGGTTAATTTGGTCCATGAACTGTGATAATTGTGAAGAACCGAAGAATTCTTTTAATGAAGCAACTAAAGGTTTAGTGTTCAACAAGTTCAACGGTGTTAATGTTTCAGAATCTTGTAAAGTCATTCTTTCTTTAACAATTCTTTCAATTCTTGAAAGACCAACTCTGAATTGGTTTTGTAACAATTCACCAACTGAACGTATTCTTCTATTTCCTAAGTGGTCGATATCATCAACAGTACCTTCATCATAAGTTAGGTTGATTAAGTACTCAATTGATGCAACGATATCTTGAACAGTTAATGTTCTCTGGTTTTTAGGAATGTTCAAGTTCAATTTTTTGTTTAATTTATAACGACCTACGCGACCGATGTCGTATTTCTTTTCATCAAAGAAACGAGCTTCCAATATAGAACGACCGCCCGCAGCAGAAGCAGGATCGCCGGGTCTTAATTTTTTATAAACTTCGATTAAAGCATCATCAGTAGTTTCTGCTGTATCTTTATCCAATGTTTTCTTCAAGAATTCAAAGTGAGTGAATAAAGTTTCCATTTCAGAAACAGTGATACCCATAGCTTTTAATAAAGTTGTAGCTAAGATTTTTCTGTTTTTGTCGATTTTAACGTAAATTAAGTCGTTAGAATCTGTTTCAATTTTCAACCATGCACCTCTGTTAGGAATCATAGTTGCGTTGTATAAACGTTTTCCGGCAGGAGAAACTTCACGTTTGAAGTATACGCCCGGAGAACGAACGATTTGAGAAACGATTACACGTTCCGCACCGTTAACAATGAAAGTACCTTTGTCAGTCATAGTCGGAATATCACCGATATAAACTTCTTGTTCTTTAATTTCACCGCTGTCACGGTTAACCAATCTTACCATTACGCGTAATTGTTTAGCGTAAGTTGCATCATGGATTCTTGCTTCTTCAATAGTATACTTTGCGTTATCGAAAGTATAGTTTGGTAAGAAGTGTAATTCTAATCTGCCTGTATAGTCTTTAATAGGGGAAAAAGAAAGCAATTCTTCCTTCAAACCTTCTTTTAAAAACCATTCAAACGATTTTTTTTGCACTTCAATAAGGTCCGGTAAATCATCCAAACGAGTATGTGGAATACCCATTGGTGTTACTCTTTCTGCATATTTTGTGTTAGACATTAATTCACCTCGTCTATGTGTACGTACTATATAAAAATTGTATTATTTCCGATTGAAATTTATAACAATTAAAAAAATCTAACTTGAGGCTGTAAACCTTTCATTTTACTGAACTTCAGCTAAATGAACTTTTTATGTTGTTCTTAATTTAGGCATAGTACACCTAACTTAATTTAACATGTTACATAATCATAATACATCAATTTTTAACGTCAAGAAAATATGCATTATTTTAGAAAAATATGTTAAATTTTTGTTACAATATGTTAGATTGTTGTCATGAGAGGGTGGAAACTTTGATTATACCTGAAATAGCCTGTCAAGACTACACATTCCTGTTTTTCAGTGTATGATGTTTAAAAGTATTGGGGGGTTTATGAAAAAAATTATAATTTTATTGTGTTTCTTAATGTTAGGGAAAGCTGCATTATCAGCTGATGTTGAGCAGGCTAAAGATATAGAAAAAGTCCCTTCTCAAATTGTTCTGACAGGAAATCTGGTTTTTGACTGGTTAGATATTTCACAGCTTCAAAGGGATGCGGTGATAGAAAAATACAGAACAGAACTTTTTGATGAAAATACTGTATATAATTATAAGAAAAAAGATTTCAGAGCTGAGTATAATGATTTCTTGAAAGATAAGGATTACAAACGCCATTATATGCTTGTGAAAAACGGTGTTAAAGAAACCGATAATGAAAATCTCTGCGGATTTTACTATAAAGACAATTTGTTAATAAGCTATGCAGTTCAATATAAAAATGACTTGAGAACTGTTTATTATTACGATGCTATGGGAAAACTCAGATATATAGATAAGTTTTCGGAGAACTATCCGAATTTTCCTTATATGTCTAAACAGTACAGAGCAAACGGAAGTTTAGTTAGTGCGATATATTTTATATCTCATGATATGCAATATATGTATGAAGAAGACCAAAAATTTAAGGGTGCGTGGTACAAGGACAAAATGTATGACAGACATGCCAAGCAGGTTTTAACAAGAACTAACTGGTAAATGTAAAAAAAATGTAACAATTTCGGGGGGAGGGCAATTTTTAGTTTTTACGTGTTTTGAATTTTTGTGTGTGATAAAAAAGAAAGGATTTAGTATGAACATTACACCCGTACAAAACAACTCTCAATCATTTGGTATGGCTTTTAAATTAAAAGGTGATGGTGCAAAAAAACTTGCTACTTTTTTAGAAGAAGTAGCTCCTTCAACTAGTAAGCATGTAATGGAAGATTTAATAAAACCGATACATCCTCTTAAAACTAATGTTATTTATGATGGTCAGGATGTGATTGTTGCCGGGAAGAAAGTTTCTGATAAAGCTCCGGTAGCAATGCCAGGTACGGATTATAAAGATTTGCAATATTTACTTGGTGATGATGTATACCATGTTAAATACGATGTACCAAAAAAGCAATTAATAGAAGTATATAAAGCACACCCATTAATGCAAAAGTTATTTAATGCGAAAGAAATTGCAAAAGATATGGATGTACAAGCCGTAAATCAAGCTTATCAAGCTCAAATGATAACAAAAAAACAAGCAAGTATAGAAGAAACTGCAAAGAAATTACAAGATTTGTTCGGTTAATAGATAAAGTTTAAAGCCTGATATTAATCAGGCTTTACTATTGATAATACGTAATTGTTGTTAAAATATTTATTTGCAACTTCTATAATATCTGATTCTGTAACATTATTAATTAATTTTATGTACTCGTCGTCAAACTGATAACCTCTGCCGGTGGTTTCAAACCAGCCGATTGTAGTTGCTTTATCAAGATTGGTTTCCTGAGAAATTATATAATGCCCCAGTAATTTTTCTTTAGCCTCTTTGAGTTCTTTTGAACTTACAAACTCTGTTTTAAGGCGATTAACTTCTTCAAATAATCTTTTTTGTGCATAATCAAGGTTTTCAGGGGTTGTTCCTATATAGACAATGAATGCACCGCGCAAAACATTAGGACCGTATTCAGAACCCAGCTGGTATGCAAGTCCGTCTTTATCTCTAAGATTTTTGAAAAGTCTTGAGCTCATACCTGTTCCCAAAAGTGCATCAATAACCTGTAAGGCTGCATAATCTTTGCGCTCAAGCACACCTGCTGTCTGCCAGCCTGCAATAATCCAGTCTGTTTTAAGGTCTTTAATTTGTTTTACACATTTTTTAGGTGAAGTTATATAAGGTATTGTATGCTTTGAAAAATCAAATTTTTCACCGCTTTTTGAAGCAAACATTTTTGTGAATTCTTCAATGGTTTTATCTTTATCGGCATTTCCGTTTATAGAGATTACAATATTTGACGGATAGAATATTTTGCTGTAATAATCCTGAATATCACTGCGGCTTATTTTCGGGAATGTTTTTTCATATATTTGGTTTGAATATGAGTATGGTGAATTTTGGTATATCAATGTTCTGTAATTTTCAACAGCAATGTTCAGCGGGATATCTCTGCTTTTTTTGATAGCATTTAGCTTATCCATTCTTGATTTTTCAATTTCATATTCATCAAGGGTGGCGTTATTTACTATTTCGTTTAAAATTTCTAATGTTTTCTCATACTCTTTTTTAGTTGTAAGTACAGTGATATTAAAGCTATCGGCTTTAGCTGACGATACTATTTTAATACCGTTATCTTCGAGCAATTGAGCAAGTTCAAGTGATGAATAATTTTTTGTGCCCTTAGTCATTACTGAAGCGGTAAGGTTTGCTGTTCCGGGTATTTTTTCAATAAATTCTCCGCCTTTTACAAAGATGCTTATTGCTATAATATCGTTAACTTCATTTGGCGTAAGAAGCAAGGTTGAGCCGTTTGCAAGTTCGTATTTGGTAGTTTGTTTATTTTGGCTGATAATCTTTGCAGGCGCGGAAGTTTTATTGGATATTTTTACCTCTTTACAGGTCATTGGCAAAGCTATTGATACTGCGCTTTTATTTTTATCCAAGTATTTTATGGCAACACGTTTTGCGTCTTCTGCCGTAACTTTTTTAATATTTTCAAGATAATTTTGATAGAATTTTATATCATCTGTTGTAACATATGTATAACCGATTTCGCCTGCAATATTTGAGATAGACTCTCTTTCGTAATATGTGCTTCTTTCAATAACGTTTTTAGCAAGATTCAACTGGCTTTGAGTTACACCGTTTTTTTGTATGTTTTTAATCTCATCAAAGATAGCTTCTTCAAGCTTAGCACATTTGTCGGGAATAAAGTTTGCGGAGATATAGAAAATTCCATCGTCTTTAAAACCTGTATTTGCTGCACCTATTGCATAAGCAAGCTGTTTTTGTTCTTTTATGTTCTGGTAAAAAACTGAAGACCGTCCTTCTCCAAGAATTGTTGATAAAACATCAAGAGCATATGAGTCTTTGTCATCAATTTTTGTTCCTCTGAAGCCTATGAGCATATAACCTGCTTGAGCATCAGAGTATATAGTTGTTTTTGCTTGTGAAGTCAATGGTTTATCTTGAGGATAGATATTTTTAATCGGTTTTCTGTATTCAGCGTTAAAGTCATATTTAACTTTTTCAAGAGCAGATGCAGAATCAACATCTCCAACAATGATTGTAACCATATTAGAAGGATTGTAATATTTATTGTAATAATCCAAAATCTGATCGCGATGAATTGTGCTTATAATATCGGAAGTACCGATAACTTTTCTTTTATAAGGGTGATTTTTATAAAGCATTTTAATTAAGTTGTCATATACAAGGGTATTAGGAGAGTTTGCATCTTTCATAATCTCCTCTATTACAACTTTTCTTTCTTTTTCAAGTTCTTTTCTCGGAATTAGAGGATGAAGAAGCATATCAGCATGCATTTCCAATGCCAAATCAAAATCTTTTGAAGGTATTGTTATGTAGTAATGCGTAAAGTCTTTACTTGTTGCAGCATTAGTAATTGCTCCTTTAGTTTCAAGGATTTTGTCAAATTCACCGGGAGCATGATTTTTGCTTCCTTTGAAGAACAAATGCTCTAAGAAATGTGACACACCGTTATTCTGGTCGTTTTCGTTTATTGAACCGGTTTTAATCCAAGTATCTATTGTGACAATAGGATTAGTTTTCACTTCTTTTATCACAACAGTTTGACCGTTATCTAATTTGTAAACGTTGAAATCTGCTGCAAAAACAGTACTTGAAATAAATAATGTAAATAATAGAATTAAAAATTTCTTCATTCTCTCCCCTTTTTGCTTTATTTATACATTTTACATAATACTATAAATTTTATAATAGTAAACCTGACTACTTTTTCAAAGCAGTTTTTATTATAGGATAACAAACAGCCAAAGCAGCAGCTCCCAGAGCAACAAAAACAGATTTGGGTGTCTTTCTTGTGTCAGTTCCTTCATAACTTTTCATTGATTGATAAATATCTTCATCCAGTCTGTTAAAATCTCTTGAAGCTTGGACGTGCGAATATAACACCGGCTTGTAATGAGAGTCCGGCGGCTGAATAACTCCGACATTAAAGGAAGTATTTTTCATGTGTTGATTTACACTTTGCACACTTTCCATACCTCCATTAAAACAAATCAAGGTAAAAAATTGCTTTAAATATTTAAATATATTAAGTGTTTAAATGTCCTGACTATTGACAAAAACGAAAAATAAGTTTAAAATGAGAATTATTATCACTTTTTACGGAGAAATATGAATTATTCAAGACAAAGAGAAGTCATACTTCAAACATTGAAAGATAATGTTGTTCATCCGACAGCTGAATATTTGTATGCAATTTTAAAGGAAAAAGAGCCGAATATGAGTTTGGCAACTTTGTACAGAAACTTAAATCAGCTTGCAGACAACGGTATAATAAAAAAAATTGACGGGCTTGAAAGCCCCTCTCACTATGATCATAATACTCATGAACATTATCATTTTTTATGTGAAGAATGCGGCAGAGTTTTTGATGTAAGCTCTGATATAGCTCCAGATATTGTTAAGAATATTGAAAATCAAACAGGATTTGTCGTAAAAGGTTATGATATTGCAATTCACGGAATTTGCAGAGATTGTTTAGAGAATTCTGATATAAAGAATAACTAGTAATGTAGAAGTAAAGGAGAAAGAAAAATGGAAAAATACGTATGTACAGTATGCGGTTATGTTTATGATCCGGCAGAAAATGATAATGTAAGTTTTGCTGATTTGCCGGAAGATTATACATGCCCTCTTTGCAATGTAGGCAAAGATATGTTTGAAGCAGAAGAATAAATTTAGGTATAAATTAAAAGAAGGAGGCGTTATGCCGGAATTAAAAGGAAGTAAAACAGAGCAAAATTTGATGGCTGCTTTTGCAGGTGAATCTCAAGCAAGAAATAAATATACTTATTATGCTTCACAAGCAAAAAAAGAAGGTTTTGTTCAAATCAGCAAAATTTTTGAAGAAACAGCTAACAATGAAAAAGAACATGCTAAAATTTGGTTTAAAGCTCTGCATGGAGATAAAATCCCAGATACGTTGAAAAATCTTGAAGATGCAGCTGACGGTGAAAATTATGAATGGACCGACATGTATGCAACTTTTGCAAAAGAAGCAAAAGAAGAAGGTTTTGAAACGCTTGCTGTTTTATTCGAAATGGTAGGAAAAATTGAAAAACACCATGAAGAAAGGTACAGAAAACTTTTAGAAGCAGTAAAAAATAATACTGTTTTTGAAAAATCAGAAAAAGTTGTTTGGGAATGTTCAAATTGCGGACATGTTTTTGAAGGTGACAAGGCTCCTCAACTCTGTCCGGTATGTAAGCACCCTCAAGCATACTTCTTTATGAAGGCAAAAAATTATTAGCATAAAAATTTAAGGCTTTGTGATAATACGCAAAGCCTTATTTTTATGTTTTAATATTTATAAAGTGTAAAAAAGTGGAGAAAATATGACTGATTTAAAAGGAAGTGAAACTGAAAAAAATCTTTTGAATATCTTTGCAGGTGAATCTAAGGTTAGAAACAAATATACATTTTATTCTATGATTGCAAAAAAAGAGGGATATGATTATATAAGCAAAATTTTTGACGAGATTGCAAATAATGAAAAAGAACACGCGAAAATCTGCTTCAGATTATTGAACAACGGTGAATTTCCTCATACAATGGAAAATTTGGAAGATGCTGCAAAAGGTGAACTGTTTGAATGTTCAAAGCTATATCCTGAATATGCTCAAAAAGCCAGAGAAGAAGGGTTTGAACATATTGCCGATATATTTAATTATCTGGCAAAAATAGAAAAAGATCACGAAGCAAAATTCAGAAAACTTCTTTTAAGTATTAAAGATGATGTTCAAGCTGATGGAGAAGGTAATTTTATTTGGGAATGTTCTTTATGCGGTGCAACATTTACTCAAAAAGAACGTCCTGATTACTGCCCTCTGTGCGAAAACGAAGATATTTTCTTTTTCAAAAAACCTTTATAAAATTTAAGACAAATATAAATATACAAAGGAGAAACTATGAAATTTCAGGAAATTAAAAATAACATTTACTACTGCGGATTAAACGATTGCGACAGAAGAATTTTTGACGAGCTTATCCCTTTGGAGCATGGCACAAGCTATAATTCATATTTGGTTAAAGGTTCTGAGAAAACTGCAATTATTGATACTATGTACCCTCCTAAGACTAAGGAATATTTAAAAAGATTAGTTGATAATCAGGTTGGTAAAGTAGATTATATTATTGCAAATCACGGTGAACAAGATCATTCAGGTTCAATTCCTGCTCTATTGGAAAAATACCCCAACGCAATTGTTATAACTAATCCTAAATGCGCGGAAAATATTAAATCAATGCTTCACGTTCCTGATGAAAAAATCAGAGTAATTGCTGACGGTGAAGAAGTTTCATTAGGCGACAAGACATTGAAATTTATTTTTGCTCCGGGAGTTCACTGGCCTGATACAATGTTTACTTACATCAAAGAAGATAATGTACTTTGTACTTGTGACTTTTTAGGTGCACATTATACTTTTTCGGATGTTTTTGCCGTTGAAAGCAAAGAGCTTGAAAAGAGCGCGAAACGTTATTATGCTGAAATTATGATGCCTTTCAGAATGATGTGTAAAAAATATACTCAAATGATTAAAGATATGCATGTTGATGTAATTTTACCAAGCCATGGTCCTGTTTATACAAATCCTGATTATATATTGGACTTGTATGCCGATTGGACAGCAGATGCGCCGAAAAATCTTGTAACTATGCCTTACGTATCAATGTATAACAGTACTAAAGAAATGATTGAATATTTGAGTAATAAACTTGAAGAAAATGGTATACAAACATTTAAATTTGATATTGTTGATGATGATTTAGGTGATTTGGCAATGTCACTGGTTGATGCTGCAACTATTGTTATGGGAACTTCAATGGTGCTTGCAGGACCTCACCCTATGGCTGTTAACGTTGCTTATCTCGCAGCGGTTTTAAGACCAAAAGCTAAATTTGGTGCATTAATCGGTTCTTACGGCTGGGGAGGAAATTTATTCGGCAAAATCGGCGAACTTCTTGCTCCTTTAAAACTTGATTTAATTGAACCGCTTCAAGTTAAAGGTAAACCAAAAGAAGAAGACTTTAAAAAGCTTGATGAAATTGCACAAGCTATATATGAAAAACATAAATCATTAAATTTAGTTTAATTTTAAAAGGCGGATAATGAAAAATCCGCCTTTTTTATATTCATAGACAAACTTGTAAAAATATGATATATTTGAAAAAAATTAGGAGTTAAGAATGGCAGATTCTGAAATAATAGATAACGGTAATTATGATATAGAGCTTGAAAAAGAGTTAAAACGATTTAACTGGGGTGCTTTTTTTCTTAACTGGATATGGGGTATAGGAAACAAAAGTTATTTACCATTTTTAGTATTTATTCCGTTCGGCATAATTCCTATATTAGGTCCGATAATTAATATATGTCTTGTTATTTGGTTTGGTATTAAAGGTAATGAGTGGGCTTGGCAGAATAAAAACTGGGACAGCCTGGAACATTTCAGACGTGTACAACGAAGCTGGGCCAAATGGGCATTAATTGTTCAGGGTATCTTTATGGTTTTAGGCATAATTTCTGTCGCATTTATTATAAACTTTTATCCTACACTGATATCAATTGAAGATGTATCTAAATGTACAAATATGGAAACTCATATAACTAAGGCTGTAAATAACGTGCCTTTAGACAGCAGTACTTATTATAAAGATGTTGCCAAACAATTTGAAAGCGAATCTTATGAGTTTATAAGTGCAGAAGCTAATGGAAATAAAATAAGTATGATGGCTCCGAAATATCAAGATCCTTCTTTAGAAGTAACTGTTGATAAGGCCTCTGATTGCTCATTTGACAAACTAAATTGTTCAATGACGATTAAAATGGGTACAGAAAAAGGAATTTGCAGATATTATTTCGATAATTCAGGTAAAGTTGTTATGTCAACAAAAACCAAGAAATTTATTGAAAGAGTTAAAGCACAAATGCCAATAAAAATCTAAATTGAAAAAAGACAGGCTTTTTTTTAAGCCTGTCTGATATAACTTATGCTTTTACAAGTGATTTTGCAAAAGATTCTGAGCTTCTGGTTCTGATTTCATCTTCAATTTTATTGATAAATTCATCAACACTCATAGTTCCAACCTGTCCTATGCCGCGAGCTCTAACGGCTACTGAGTTTGCTTCAATTTCTTTATCGCCGATTACGCATACATAAGGAATTTTCTTATCCTGCAAGCTTTCTCTGATTTTGTAGTTCATACTTTCAGAGCGGTCATCAAGATTTACTCTGATACCTTTTGCTCTCATTTTTTTGTACACTTCTTCTGCGAACTCTGTATGTTTTTCGTTTGAAATAGGAACGATAGCAACCTGTGTAGGAGCTAACCAGGTTGGGAAAGCACCTGCATAGTGTTCGATTAAGATGCCATGAAAACGTTCCATAGAGCCGAAGATTACGCGGTGAAGCATAACAGGAGTTTTCATTGAACCGTCTTTATCCTGGTATTTAATATCAAATCTTTCAGGTAAGTTAAAGTCAAGCTGAATTGTAGCACACTGCCAAGTTCTGCCGATTGCATCTTTTACCTTAAAGTCGATTTTAGGACCGTAGAAAGCACCGTCGCCTTCGTTAATTTCGTATACCATACCGCGTCTGTCCATAGCTTCTTTTAAGCCTGCTTCAGCTCTGTTCCAGTTTTCGATTTCACCAACATAGCTTTCAGGTCTTGTTGATAATTCAACTTCAAATTTCATATTGAAGATTGCCATTGTATCTGCAACAAAGTCGATGATTTCGTTGATTTCATCAACAAGCTGTTCAGGTGTACAGAAAATGTGAGCATCGTCTTGAGTAAATCCTTGAACACGTGTCAAGCCTGACAAAGCTCCGGATTTTTCTTTTCTGTAAACAGTTCCGAGTTCAGCCATTCTTAATGGAAGTGAGCGGTAAGAATATCTGTTAGCCTGATAGATTAATATATGGAACGGACAGTTCATAGGTTTTAAAATAAATTGTTCATCACTGTCTTCATCTTTTTGAATAAAGAACATATTTTCGCGGTAATGGTCAGCGTGACCTGAAATTTCCCATAATTTAGATTTTGCAATGTGAGGAGTATTTACGATTGTGTAACCGCGTTTTCTGTGTTCTGTTCTCCAGTAATTTTCGATTTCTTCTCTTACAACGGCAAGATTAGGATGCCATAATACAAGACCTCCTCCGAGTTCATCTCTTGTTGAGAATAAATCAAGTTTAGCACCGATTTTTCTGTGGTCGCGTTTTTCGGCTTCTTCCAAGAAATGCAGGTAATCTGCTAAATCTTCTTTTGTCCAGAATGCTGTTGCATAAATTCTTTGAAGCATTTTATTTTGAGCATTTCCGCGCCAGTATGCACCTGCAACCTTTAACAATTTAAATGCGTTTGCTTTAATATATGAAGTATTTGGAAGGTGAGGACCTGCACAAAGATCATTAAACAATGCATTACCGTCTTTGTCTTTTGTTATGTACAAAGTAGGATTGTCATTCTTGTGTTCTTCCAAAAGTTCTGCTTTGTAGATTTCACCTTCAGCTTTGAATTCTGCGATTTGTTTTTCAACGTCAGGTATTACAAATTTTTCAAATGAAAGATTTTGTTTAACAATATTTTTCATTTCTTCTTCGATTTTAACCAAATCGTCTTCTGTAAAAGCATAACCGTCGGTTAAATCAAAATCGTAATAAAAGCCGTTTTCAATAGCCGGACCGATTGCTAACTTTGCAGACGGAAACAGCTTTTGAACTGCTTGAGCCATAACGTGTGATGTTGAGTGTCTTAAAACACTTAAAGTTGATTCGTTCTTTTCCATTTTTATCCTTTCCAATCTCAATCGAAAACCCTCGAAAGAGATATTTAAATGGGGTGGATCCCCCTAACTAACTACAATCAACTTTATACCACTATCAAAGTTTAATTACAAGCAGATATGAATTTTTAAGGAATACATTCCCAATATTTTTTTGTATCATCATTCGGGCATACGTTTGTCAGAGCATAATAAGCACAACCTAAACCGTTGCCTGCACTTGAAACGGTAAGAGAACATGGATAGCCGTCACCTTCAGGATAAGCTGAATCGGGATTAGGCTCTGTTTTTGTAGGTTTTAATCCTCTTAACTCCTCATTATTTGAATCAATTATAAAAGTAAAAATATCGTATCCCCATGCGTTAGGGTTTTTGTTAGGTCCGTTAATATCTGTTGTTACTGTGATTATGCCTGACCAAATATTTACGCACATTGATGAACCGTCTGGAAGCAGTGTAGTCGGAGTACAGGTTCTTCCTTCGTAATTCATTTTCTTTGTTTTGTTAAAATTAAAAGGACCTTTTTTATATTCCATAGTTCCAGCAGCTTTTAATTTAGACATATATTCCTGTTTAAAAGTGTTGGAATTAACGTATTCAGTTCCGTTATAAGTTGCATACATTTTGTATAGACCTATAACTCCTGTTTCCTGTTTCCAAAAATTAAGAGCTTGAGACATTACATTAAATTGTTTTTTTAATTGATTTTCAAGCACTACTTTTCTTTGGTTATTAATTAATGTAGGCATCGTCATAGATGCAACAACCCCGATTATCCCTAAAGTAACCAGAACTTCAGCGAGAGTAAACCCGAAATGGCGTTGAATGTGTCCTTTTCCCCCCTTCTTTTCGATACTTAATCGAAAAGCGGGGTCCCTGTGCGTAGCATCTTCAGCGAGAGTAAACGCATTGTTTCTTGTAACCCTTGTTATACTTGGCTTCGCGGGGGGGGGGGCTACTCTTAAAGCTTCTTGACCAAACATTTCAGACCTCCTTATTTTTATTAGAGGCTTGAGCCTCCTTTTTTATTCATTATGAATATTTTAGTCCGATTTGTCAATAGTTATTGAGCTCTGCTTCCAAACATTTTAACGCTTAATCCTGCAGCCAGTGCAGCAGCAGCTCCGCCTATAACAGCCCATTTAGTTTGTCCTACTTTTGGAACATATTTCTTTATAGATTCAAATGTTGTGTTGCTTAGCATTGTATCAATCATAGGTTTCATATCTTTTCTCGCTGATTCTATCATATCTTTTTTAATCAATACACCATTTTTTTCTGTTTTCAAAAGATTTTTATACATTTTTATTTCTTGTTTAGTTATGCTGTCAGCAAGTTCTTTTGAAGATTGGAACATTTCAATAGTTTTTTCATTAATAGGATTTGGGGCTTTTAAACCGTCTTCACCTATAATATTTATAACGTCATCTTTTACAAGGTTTACTATGTCTTCAGGAAGAATTCCTTTTTTTATAATATTATTAAAATATTCGTCTAAAGACATATTTGTTCCGCTTTTTTTAGTTATTTCAGTAATAAAAGCATCAATTTTTCTGCCTGACTCTTTAACAGTTTTTTCTTTATCTGCGAGCTGTTTTTTGAAATCTTTTAAAGAAATGTTATCTCCGGGAAATGCATTATTTAATCTGACTTCTATGGAATCCATAGTGCCTCTTGCCGGAAGCAGTGACCAAGCTTGGGTATAAGCTTCACGAGATTTTGATTTTTCCATTTTATCAAGAGTTTTGCAAAATACATCAGCATCGCATGTAAGCAGTTCATCCATATTTTTTACGGCACGTGGTGCAAATGAATAACCGCCGATAGCTCCTCCGGTACCAGCTATAATTCCTGCTGAAGCTGCCATGATGTTGTTCTGTTTTCTGTTATCAGATTGTGAAATTGCATTTACAGGCATGATTTTCCCCTTTTAGTTTTAAATAATTAATTAAATTAAAACGCATAAAGATTATTTTTGCTTACATTACAAAATCGATGTTACAAAAAGTTACACATAAGTTTTATTTATTTCTTTTTTTTTATAAATTTGAAACCTAGAACTGTTATTTCTTTAGTATTTTTATCTTTATTTCTTACTCTGAATATCCAGTAAACAAATGTTTTGTACATTTTTTCAAGCAGTTTTCTTAAAAAAGTTAAGAAAATATCTTTTGTATAATGAGTTTTGGATAGATATTGAATACTGTTTAGCATAAAATCAAGTTTATATCTGCCTACATAATGCACAACAGCTGCCCCTTGAGTATTTTTATGAAATTTTTGTTGGGCATTCCATTTATTATCAAGCTTTTTAATCTCACCTTTGCAGTACATGTTTAATACATCCTGGTCGTGAAGCTTTAATATACTTTTATTTTGCTCAATCCATTTGAATATATTTTCGCAGAAGTTTGTTTCACGAAATTTTTTCAAATTTAAAAGCAGAACTCCTGAATTAAAGTATTCATCCAGCTCCAGCCTTTTGCATATTTTAGGTGAATCTACATCAAGCACTGCTGCGAAGTAAAAGTCATTAATATCGGTTTCATACAATTCTTTTAAAGAAGTTTTTATATCAATATCACAATCCAGATATACAGCTTTATCTAGATTAGGAAGAAATTCTGAAATCAGTAATCTGTAATATGCAGCTAAAGATATGTGCTCATTTTTATGAACAGGGCAGCAGGAAAATTTTTCGATATCAAAATTTATGAAGTTTAATGTAAAATCTGAAATCTTTTTCAGTTCTTCAATTTTTTGTTTATCTTTTTGTGATAATCCACCGTCAAGAATATAAATGCAAAGATTATCATCAGTATTTTTATTTGTTATAAGAGAAACAATAGTAAGAGCTAAAAACTTTGCATACTTTTTATCGCTGGAGAAGCATATATTAATTTCGTTATTTTGTTTTTTATAATATGAGCTTGCTTGTAAAGTTTCTTCTGCCCGGATATCTTTTAAATTCATTTTTTCCCTTCAAAACAACTTTTATATTGTCTATTAATAATAACACGATTTATTCTTATAAGAAATTAATATTACCCGCATGTCGTTTACAAAAAGTAACAGAGCTTTAGAGAAAAGAATATTTTTGTTGTAGAATTATATTATGTTATTATAGCCCTATATTTTTAGGGACATGAAAAGAGGTTATTGATGAATACAGCAGTATTGGTAGGCAGAGTAGGACGCGACGCCGAAATTAAATATTTTGAATCAGGTAAAGTAAAAGCTAATTTTTCTATCGCTGTTAACCGTTGGGATTCAAAGACAAAATCAGAAGTTACTGACTGGTTTAATATCGATGTATGGGATAAACTTGCAGAGTTTGCAGGTGAATATGTTAAAAAGGGTGCGCAAGTAGTTATTGACGGCAGAATCGGTCAAAATAAATGGACTGATAAAGCTACCGGCAATGAGAGAGAAAACTTCCTTATTATTGCAAATAATATCAGACTGCTTGGTTCTAAAAGAGATATCGAACAAATATGATTATAAATTCTAATATTGTAGGAATTATTGCAGATGACTTAACAGGCGCAAATGATACGGCATTGCAATTTCATTTGAAAGGTGCAAATACGCAGATTTTGTTGTCTGATGAAGTTGAGCCTTTAAATGTTAAAGGTACTCAGACTTGGGCAATTTCAACCGAATCAAGAAATGTGGAACCTGAAATTGCTTATGAAAAAGTTGTTAAAGCTGCAAAAATGTTTGTAGATAAACTTAATCCTGATTTTTTCTACAAAAAAATAGATTCTACAATACGCGGCAATATAGCTGTTGAAGTCTTGGGAATGCTTGCAGTTTTAGAATGGGATGCATCGGTTATTGTTCCTGCTTTTCCATCAGAATCAAGAACTACTGTCGGAGGCTATCACCTTTTAAAAGGCGTTCCTATTGAAAGAACAGAAATGGCAAGAGATCCGCATTCTCCTATATTTGAATCTCATTTGCCTACTCTTTTAAAATCACAGCTTTTACCGGAATATCAAAATCTTATCGGGCAAATTGAACTTAAAACCATTATGAAAGGTGCAGGTCCGATTTTACAAAAAATTAACGAACTTGTTAATGAAGGAAAGAAAATTATTGTGGCCGATGCTGTTTCAATAGTTGATATTGAGCAGATTGCACTTGCAATTAAAAAATCCGAAAACAAAATCCTTCCTACCGGAACTGCTGCCTTTGCTCAAGCATTAAGTGAATACTGGTTTGCAGATTTGGACAGCCAGCATATAATTAAAACATTTCCAAGACTGCCTAAACTTATTATATCAGGCAGCGCAACTCAAATTACGGCTAATCAAATTGAAAAACTTGAAAAAAGTGATGAATTTGATAATATACTTTCAATCAGTTTGGATTTGAAAACAGTTCTTGACGGTGTAACAGATGAGCTTGTTGACAGGGTTGTTTCCAATCTGAATTTTGATAATACTGTTGTTGTTCATACAGCTCATTTAATCAGAAATTTTGACGGATTTTCAGAGGATTCTTTGAATGCCGAACTTACTAAAGCAAGTCTGGCTTGTGTAATCACTGACTTTTTAGCAGAGTTAACCAAAAAAGTTACTGAAAGAAAAGAACTTATCTTAATAACTTTAGGCGGTGAAACTTCTTATAAATGCTGCAGTGCAATCGGTGCATATCAGCTTCAATTAATTGATGAAGTTGCGCCTGCAATTGCATTAACTCTTGATCATAATGCTCAGTGGATTGTTACCAAATCAGGTAATTTAGGCGGGGCTAATACTTTAATTGATATATTAAAATATTTCGAAACACATGGCGGTTTGCAGGATGTCTAAGATAGCTGTTACCACAGGTGATCCTAACGGTATCGGTGCAGAAATTACTATAAAAGCTCTGAATAAATTGGATTTGCCTGAAGATAAAATTGTTATAATTTCCAATAAAAAAATAATTGATTTTTACGGGAAGCTTAATCGTAACTATGATATTATTGAAATTCCTTATGAAGCTGAAATTGAACCGGGAAAAGTTACAAAAGAAGCGGGTGAATTTTCGTTTCAATCTGTAAAATTGGCGTGTGAGATTGGCGCAAAAGCAATTGTTACAGCTCCTGTTGCGAAAAATGCTTTATATCTAGCAGGACATAGGTTTAACGGTCAGACTGAAATTTTGCAAAAATATCTTGCTCACAATAACCAGCTTGCAGAAATGCTGTTTGTTGCAGGTAAATTCAGAGTATTGCTTTTAACAAGACATGTCGCTTTAAAAGACATTAATCTTACTAAAGAAATGGTAGTTGAAAAAATTACTAACTTAAAAGATTTTTTTGTAACTCATTTGAATATTTCAAAACCTGAGTTTGCTCTTTGTGCATTTAACCCGCATGCAGGCGAAGACGGTATTCTCGGACACGAAGAAATCGATATTCTTATCCCTGCTGTTGAAGAACTGCGTGCTTATGGAATAAATATTACAAATCCGCTTCCTGCAGATACTCTTTTTATTAAAGCACTTGACTATGACTGCTGTATAGCAAATTATCACGATCAGGGGCTTATACCTATAAAAACTGTCGCTGGTGATAAAACTGTTAACATGACAATTGGTCTTGATATTATAAGAACTTCACCGGGACATGGAACTGCGTTCGATATCGCAGGGAAAAATGTTGCCGATGAAACAGGTATGATAGAAGCTATAAAAGCTGTTTTATAAAAAAAGACCTCTTTTATAGAGGTCTTTTTTAGTTCTAGCTTAAGCTGTTTGACTTTGATTTTTATCGTTCCAAAAATCAACAAGCATACTGCAGAAGAAAATACTTGAGTAAGTACCGATTGCAATACCTAATATCATACAAAGAACGAAATCTCTTGTTGTAACACCACCGAAGAAATACAATGCAAGCAATGTAATTAATGTTGTTAATGAAGTATTAATACTTCTTGTTAACGTTTGGTTAACAGAAGCATCAACAATTTCTCCAAAAGACATTTTCTTAGAGTAATATCTTAAGTTTTCTCTGATTCTGTCAAATACAACGATTGTATCGTGTACTGAAAAACCTATAACTGTTAAGATTGCGGTAATGAACAAGCCGTCTATTTGAACATTGTAAACAAGTCCTAAGATTGAGAATATACCTACAACAAACAGCACATCGTGCAATACCCCTAAGATTGCTGCCAAAGCATAGTCAAATCTGAATCTGAATGACAGATATGCTACAATTCCCAAAAATGCAAGTGTAATTGCTATAAGTGAATTTTTAAATAATTCTTTTCCCATTGTAGGACCAACAGAACTAACCGAAATTAATTCAGGGTTCTGGTAATCCTTTGACAATTCTGTTGTGATTTTATCAGCATCATCGGAACCTTTGTCAATGAATTTTGTTCTGATTGATATAATTGAATTAATGTTTGATTTTGTATTTTTTTGCTGAGAATTATTTACGTTAAGTATTTGAATATAAGGGTTTTCGATACCGATGCCTTCTAAAGCTTCTCTGGTTTTTGTAACATCACTGTTTTCAAGCTTTTGTTCCAAACCGTATTGAAGAATTGTACCGCCTGTATAATCAATACCTACTTTTAACGGTGCGTGGTTTGAGTAAGTTACTGATGAATAAATCATAGCAATAATACCCGGTACAATAAGAATTGTAGTTAAAAGCATCCACCACCATCTGTATTTAACAATATGAACTAAATGTTTTCTTCCTGTATTTATCATTTTTATTGCCTTTCTTTTTTGTGGAAAGTGGCTGTGCCACTAATCTAAGATACCAAAACGTGCTTTTTCACGTTTAGTTTCAGTTGCTTCATAGCTTTGTCCTATTTCGTCTTTTCTAAGTCCGAACAGAGCAGGGTGTTTCAATTCACCTGTACCGAAAATCAAGTGCATGAAGTTTTTAGTAACGGTGATTGCCGTAAACATTGATACAATAACACCGATAGCAAGTGTCAAAGCAAAACCTTTAACAACGCTTGTTCCTAACAAATAAAGAATTGTACAGGTGATAATTGTAGTCATATTTGAGTCGAAAATACTTGTAAATGCTCTGTCAAATCCTGAATTAATAGCTGTAAACAAATTTCTGCCTGCTCTTAATTCTTCTTTTGTTCTTTCGAAAATCAAAATGTTAGCATCAACAGCCATACCTATGGAAAGGATGAAACCTGCAATACCTGCAAGAGTCAATGTAACAGGAATTGTTTTGAATAATGCAAAAAGGATTAAACTGTATATTATTAACGCAATATCAGCAATTAAGCCCGGTACGTGATAGAAGACAATCATAAACAGCATAACTGCTGAAAGTCCGATAATACCTGCTTTTTGTGATTTTGCAATACTGTCTGCACCAAGAGTAGGACCTACTGTGTTTTCTTCAACAACTTTTGCAGGAACAGGCAGTGCACCTGCGTTTAACAGGTTAACCATTCTTTCGGCTTCGTCATAAGCAAATCCGCTTTCACCGCCTGAAATTTGAGCTTTTCCGCCGTATATAGCTTCATTAACTCTTGGAGCAGATTGAAGTTCGCCGTCAAAGAAAATTGCCATTTGCTGTCCTACAAGAGCTTTAGTAAGATCTGCGAATTTCTTAGCACCGGCAGCGTTAAACTCCAATGATACAACCCACTGACCTGTGGAATCTGTGCTCAATGTAGATTTTGCAAGGTCTTGTCCTGTAAGTCCTGTGGAAATCCATATAGGAGAACCGTCAGCAGCTTTACCTTCTTTTTTAAATTCCAATTGAGCAGTTTCGCCTATAAAAGCTTTAGCTTCTTTAAGGTCTGTTACGCTTGGAATTTCAATTAATAATCTTTTGTCACCTACCTGTTGAACAACTGTTTCGGAAACCCCGAGTTTATTAACACGCTGTTCGATTGCAAATTGTAATCTGTTCATAACTTCAGGAGTTATTTTTGCAATAGTTTCTGTTGTTTCAGCTTCCAGAATTAACCTTGAACCTCCGACAAGATCAAGTCCTAATTTGGTTGGTTTAAGGAAGATTATGATTGAAGATACAATCACAATGGCTACGATAAACCAGAACATTAAAATTTTGTTTTTCATTTTTTTTGTCCTTTCTGACGATTTTCGTCAGGATTTTTATATATTTTGGTCAGTCGCTTACGCTCCCGTTTTTACCTCAATAATTATATATTCTCTTTTAACTGATTATTTTATTATACTTATTATTTTAATAAAATTTAGAAATTTGTTATAGTCTGACTCGGCTAATCGTCAATAACTTCATCAAGTACCATAAACAGGTCTTTTTTCTCAATTTCTGTAAGTTCAACCAAAGGTCTTCTTACATAGTCTTCTATTACTCCCCTATGAGCAAGAGCTGCTTTTACGGGAACAGGGTTTGGAGCCATAAACAGTTTTCTGAAAGAAGGATAAAGTTTTTTATGCATGTTAACTGCCGCCAAAAATTCACCTGTTTTGTAATTTCTTATCATAGATTTCATTTCAGAACCAAAAATATGTGATGCAACTGAAACAACACCTCTGGCACCCAATGACATCATTGGCAGAGTTAAGCTGTCATCACCGGAATAAACTGAAAAATCAGCAGGACAGCATAATTTCATTTCTGTAACCATATCCATATCACCAAAGCTTTGTTTAACTGCAACTATATTCTGATATTTTTCGGCAAGAGTTGCAATTGTTTCAGGAAGCATATTCACACCTGTTCTTCCGGGAATATTATAGAGAATAATCGGCAGGTCAGTGTTTTCTGCAATAGCTGAAAAATGTTCTATCATACCTTTTTGAGAAGGTTTATTATAGTAAGGAACAACAGAAAGAATTGCATCAACATCTTCTTTTTGTGCCCATTTTGCTGCCATAACAGCTGTTTCAGTAGAATTAGAACCTGCGTTCATAATAACTTTAGCCTTATTTGCCACAGCTCTTTTGACAGTGCTTAGTAATTCAAATTCTTCTTCATGAGTTAAAGTAGGACCTTCTCCTGTGGTTCCTGCTACCAAAACGGCATCACTACCATGTGAGATTAAATATTTTGCAAGTGCTTCAGCCTTGTTGTAATCGATTTCTCTTTTTGCATTAAACGGCGTAACCATTGCCGTAATAACTTCACCTGCATCGTATCTTAATGCCATAAATACCTCTTTCCCTATTCAGTCTATCCCTACAACTAAAAAAATTATAAAACAAAACAATTAAAAATGTGTAAAATATTAAGTTATTTATTGAAAAAGCTGAAAAAATCGTTTATAATAATAGTGTTAATAATGAAAGGAAGCAATTTATGAAAACCAGCGTAGCCGCTGGACCCGCAATATTAGGGTATGCATAATTGCTTAAAATTATTGAAAGATTAAGTCACATTGGGGGGGGGGCAGCCTAAAAGCTTCTAAACATGTTATTCTAAGGGGATTTACGTTAGCTGAGGTTTTGGTCACACTCGGTATAATTGGTATTGTAGCAGCATTAACCATGCCTTCGTTAATAAATGATTATAAACTTAAAACATACGAAACAGCATTCAAAAAACAGTATTCTGTTTTAAATAATACATTAGATTTTATACAGCTCGATGAAGGAATAAATGCATGTTATTTAACAATTATAACTTCTCCTACAGAAACAGACCCTAATAATAAAATGTATTGGGCGAAGCAGGATGACTGTTTTGTCCTAAAACAGAGGATGATAGATAAGTTAAATCTTGTTCCTGTACAGAATAACTATGTTTATCCTTTGTTTAATAAAGTATTGGCAGATGGGGGAATAGCTGTTAACAATACTTATGATTATGATTATGCACAAAATTATTCTGCGTTTTTACTTCCTGACGGAGCTGTAATTCGTTTTTTATTTCGTGAGAATTCATCATCCCGACATAATATTAATTTTGTCATAGATATAAATGGTTTTAAAGGTCCAAATAAATGGGGATACGATGTATTTTATCTTACATTGGTTTTGAAAAACGGTAAAATTCGTTTAACAGATGAGTATGCTTCTTTGGCCCAAAAGGGAGGGCGCTTGCCAAGAACCATTCTTTTGAACAAGGATAAAAACGATAATTCTAATTGGAAGTGGGACTGATTTAGAGAGTTCATATAAGTTAAACTTTTTACTTTATAAAAATTTTTCGTGTTAATATCTTATTATATGCTTAACTGGAAAGATTTGAGTAAAAAGAAAAAAACGTATATAGGTGCTCTTGCAGTAATCGTGGGAGTTTTAGTTTGGGCTTTTATTTCTGCCGGAGTTATTACGCATAACTTTAACAGAAGCCAGCTTCAAACTGATCAGGACAGACAGGAAGCTCTTATGCAGGGTATAATTCTGACTGAAACCAAAGACGAAAAAAAATATTGGGAAATTTATGGCGAAACAGGTAACTATGACAGTAAAAACGGGGTTGCCATGCTCAATAACGTTATCGGTAACTTTTATGATGACAAAAATGAAGTTTCTATGAGTTTTGAGTCTTCAAAAGGAACATATAATGAGAAAAAAGGTCAAATTATTTTATATGATGATACGTTTATTGTTTTAAAGGATTTTACAACTTTACGCGCAAACAGACTTGAATGGTCAGGAAACGATAAACCGATTACAGCCGAAGGTAATATAAGAATTACCAGAGATAAAGATTTTTTAGCTACTGCAAGTAAAGTTGAAATTAGTCCGACTTATGATAATTTTAAAATTATCGGAAATGCTGTTTCTAAAATGTACGATAACAAGGAGAAAAAGTGAAGAAGATTTGTATAGCTTTAATGATTACTTTATTAACTTTAGGGCTTGTGGCTCAAGCCTCCGATTTGATTATTGAATCTAAAACTCAAAGTTATGAGGAAAAAGAAAATAAAATAAAATTTGACGGTGACGTTAAAGTTTCTGTTGATGATTTGAAAGTTGTCGGCGAGTCGGCTGACGTAAGCATGGATGAAAACCAAAAGCTTGATACTGCAACTTTTTATGACAAACCTTATGCTTATGAAGTAAAGAAAAATAAAAAGAGAGAAGTTAAGGCTAATATTTTGAAACTTTCTCTTATTACTAAAATTGTAAAAGCTCAGGGCGATACACAATCTATTGTTTTTGACGGTAAAACACCTATCGTTGTTATTAACGCCGATGAACAGGAATATAATACACAAACAGGTGTTATGACCGCAGACGGTGCTGTTACAATTTTGTATAAAGAATTGGAAACTTTTTCTGATCGAGCGAAAGTCAGAACTGACAAAAATGGCGATTTAAAAGATATTGAGCTTATAGGTAATGCAAGAATTAAACAGCAAAGCAATGATTCGTTTGCCGATAATTTCTTCTACAATGCATCTTCAAAGGTTATAACAGCAACAGGTAATACAACTTCTAACGTTATACTTGAAGACGGTACTAAGCTTGTTTTGAAATCTAACCGTCAGGAGTACGTACAGGACAAAAATATATTTAACGCATCGGGTAATGTAAGAGTTTGGTATCAGGATTATTATGCTGTCGGACCTAAAATCAGTGTTTATCCTAATAAATTAGGAAAACCGAATGACATTTATTTTACGGGACGTTCAAGCATAACTCAGGGTGTAAGAACAATCTATGCGGATAAAATTAAAATGACTATGAACCCGAAAGATTTCCATGCCGACGGACACACAAGAACAGTAATTAAAAATATCGGTTCAGGCGACAACGGAGAAAATGAAAGCGGCGGAATAGGATTAGGATTATAAAAATATGAGCGAAAAAGAAAAAGTTGATCAGGCGGTAGAATTATATAATAAAGGTGAGTACCAAAAAGCAATTGATATGTTCAGTTCTGTTTTGGAAAATTGCCCTGATAATGCGGAAGTTTATAATAATATTGCATTGTGCTACGCAAATTTAGGTGATTTTGAAAAAGCTGAAAAGAACTATCTCAAAGCTGAAGAATTAAATCCTGCATTACCGCAGATTTATATAAATCTTGCAGATATCTATTACAGACAAAAAGAAATGGGTAAAGGTATAGAACTCATTTCAAGAGGGATTGCAAATGTCCCTGATAATTTGGTTTTAAGACATTATCTTGCCAGATTTTTTATGGAAGATGCAAGGTTAGATCTTGCCATTGATGAGCTTGAACATATTCTGGAACAACAGCCTGAAAACTATGATGTTTATTATGATTTGGGTAAAGTTCATTTTGAGCTTGGAAATTATGACAGTGCTATTGAAAATTTTGAAAATGTGCTCGAATTTAAACCTGATAATGAGTGGATTTATTATTACCTTGCTCAGGCTTATGAAGCCAATAATGAAATTGACAAGGCTCTGTCTAATTACTTAAAAGCGATAGCAAGAAATGAAAACTTTATTCCTGCATATAAAAAAGCTGCGATTTTGTTCCTGGCACGAGGCGACTATGAAGATGCCATAGAATATTTTGAAGATTACAGCAATATGGATGTTCCACAAGAAGAAGCGGGAAAAATTAGAGAACTAATCGAAAGAATTAAGAAAAAAAGTAATGAAAAATAAATACTGGGTAGCTCTTTCATCAATAGAAGAAATTGACAGTTCTTTTATACAAAGGCTGTATAATTATTTTGGCGATATTGAAACTGCTTTTAATGCAAATGATTTATCAGCAATAGACGGTTTGAGTGTTAGAAAAGCAGAAAATTTTTTCAGAATTCGCGATAAGGTTAATCCTGATAAAGCTGTTGAAAAAGTAGCGGAAAGAGGGATTAAATATCTTACGTTTGAAGATGAAAATTACCCTAAGATGCTTCATAATATAGATAATCCGCCGTCAGTAATTTACTATAAAGGTGATTTATTTGATTGTAATCTTAACAAGACTTTAGCGGTTGTAGGTTCAAGAAAAGCCAGCACTTATGCAAAAGATGCATTGGCAAAGATTATTTCGGAATTTCAAAATACTGATATCTGTATTGTATCAGGTTTGGCAACGGGAATTGACACGACCGCTCATATTTCCGCACTTGAAAATAATTTAAAAACAATCGGTGTAATTGCAAGCGGATTTGATTTTACTTATCCTGCTGCAAATAAAGATTTATATAAGCGGATTGAAAACGGTAACGGAGCTGTTTTAACAGAGTATTATCCTACATTTGAACCGTTAAAATTCAGATTTCCGCAAAGAAACAGAATAGTTTCAGGCTTATCTTACGGAACTCTTGTTGCGGAAGCATCTTTAAAAAGCGGTGCATTAATTACTTCGAATCTTACATTGGAACAGGGGCGGGAATTGATGTGTATACCGGGACTTATTACAAATCCGAATACTCAAGGAATTTACAAACTTTTGAAAAACGGAGCATCTCTTGTAACCTGTGCAGACGATGTACTGGAGGCATTGGGCTGGGAAGTTAAAATGGAACAGCAGACTTTGTTTAATCTTCCTGATTTGAGTGAAGATGAAAAATGTATCTATGATGCTCTTGAAATTGAAGACAAATGTGTTGATGAACTTCAGGCATTTACTAAATTAAGTATAGATAATTTGCTAATGTACTTGACAACGATGGAGCTTAAAGGCATAATTAAACAAGTCGACGGGGACAGATATAAGAGAGTAGTATAGTTTTAGTGAAATTCCGCACTGTTTTGGAATTCGATTTTATCAGGTAATTTTATAATGGCAGAAACAAAAGAGCAGACAAAAAAGAAAACAACTTCAACATCTAAAAAAGAAAAATCATTGGTAATAGTAGAGTCTCCTGCTAAATCCAAGACTATTAGAAAAATTTTGGGTGACAGCTTCCAGATAGAAGCTAGTTTTGGTCATGTCAGAAATTTGCCGACAAAAGATCCTGCTACACAAAATTTAGGGTTTGATATTGAAAATCATTTTGAACCTAAATTTGAAGTTATTCCCGGTAAGCAGGCTGTTGTAAAAAAATTAAACGATATGGCAAAAAAGGTTGATAAAATTTACCTTGCATCCGACCCCGACCGTGAAGGAGAAGCTATTGCCTGGCATGTGCGCCAAATTTTAAAAGTGCCTGACGATAAAATTTTACGAATAGTATTCAACGAAATTACGCCTAAAGCCGTAAAATATTCTGTTGATAACCCTCGCGGAATTGATATGGATATGGTTCAGGCGCAGCAGACAAGACAAATTCTTGACAAGCTTGTAGGCTACAAACTCAGCCCTGTTTTATGGAAACAAATCGGTAACAGAAATCTTTCTGCAGGAAGGGTTCAATCTGTTGCACTCCGTATGATTTGCGAAAGAGAAGAAGAAATTGAAGCATTTGTTCCTCAAGAATACTGGTCCATCCATACTGATTTGGAAAAAGACGGAAAAGTGTTTGAAGCTGAACTTTCAAAATACAAAGATAAAGCTATTGAAAAAAGTATTAAAAATCAGGAAGAAGCCCAAAAAATAGTTGACTATCTCAAAGAACCTTCAAGAGAATTTGAAGTTGCTAAAGTTACTAAAAAGACAATGAAACGCAAACCTACTGCGCCTTTTATAACTTCAACCCTGCAAAGGGCAGCAAGTTCAAAGCTCGGTTTTGGTGTTCAAAAGACAATGCAGGTAGCTCAAAAACTTTACGAAGGTATGGAAATTGACGGTACTCCTGTCGGTTTGATTACCTATATGAGAACTGACAGTGTCAGAATTTCAGATGATGCACAGGAAATGGCTAAGGATTATATCTTAAACAATTTTGGTGAAAAGTATTATCCTGAAGCCCCTAATATTTACACAAAAGGCAAACAGAATGTACAGGATGCCCACGAAGCAATCCGTCCTTCTTATCCTGAAAGAACTCCGGAAAGTATTAAGCAGTATCTGGATAATGACCAGTACAAATTATATAAGCTTATTTGGAACAAGTTTATGTCTTCTCAAATGTCTAATGCTGAAATTGCCAATAAATCAATGGAAATTAAAGCAGGAGATTATACGTTAAAGGCAGGTACAAGCAAAGTTACTTTTGACGGCTTCTTGAAATTATATAATGATGCAGAGGAAGAAGAAAAAGATGCTGATGCAAAAATTCCTGATTTGGAAAAAGGCGATAAAGTAAATTGTCAAAAAGTTACTCCAAAGCAGCACTTTACACAGCCTCCTCCAAGATATAATGAAGCATCTTTAGTAAAAGCGCTTGAAGAACACGGAATAGGACGTCCATCTACTTACGCAACGATTATTACCGTTATTCAAACACGTAAGTATGTTGAGAAAAAAGAAAAAGCCCTTCACCCGACGCTTTTGGGTAGAACTGTTTCCAAACAGCTTGTAGCGCAATTTGCTGATATTATGGATTATAAGTTTACGGCAGGCATGGAAACTAAACTGGATAAAATTGCAGAAAAAAAAGCTATATGGAATGATGTTTTGCAGGAGTTTTACACTCCTTTTATTGAAGAAGTTAATAAAGCATTGCAAACAGGTGAACGTGTAAGAATAGAAAGCAAAATTAAATGTCCGAATTGCGGTAAGCCTATGGTTTTAAGAACCAGTAAGTTCGGAACACAGTTTTTAGGCTGCTCAGGCTATCCTGAATGTAAGACTATGATGTCACTTAATGCATTATCGGAAGAAACAAGTGAAGAACAGGCAAATGAACAGGAAGTTTGTGAAGAAAAATGTGAAAAATGCGGTTCTGATATGGTATTTAAAACAGGTCCTTACGGCAAATATATGGAATGTACAAATGAGGAATGCAAACACAGAAAGCCGTATAGAAAATCAACAGGTGTGAAATGTCCTAAATGCGGTCAAGGAACTATTGTTGAAAGAAAATCAAAACGCGGAACTGTATTTTACGGGTGTGACAAATATCCTGATTGTGACTTTACTCTTTGGAATGAGCCTACCGGTGAAGAATGTCCCGAATGTAAATCCCTTTTGGTTAAAAAAGTTCTTAAAAAAGGTACTGTAATTGCCTGCTCTAATATGAAATGCGGTTATAAAAGAGAGGTTGAACAAGCTGAAACCGAAAACGCAGAAGGCTAAGCAAAAAATTGCTTAAAAAGGAGGAAAAAATGAATCCTGAATTATATGAACGTTATCTTGCAAAAAAAGCTAAAAAACTGGGAATTTCTGTTGAAGAATTAAAAGCTCAAGGCGCTTCTCCGATTGCATCAGAACGTGAGGAAGAAAAAAAAGAACCTCAATATGTTCAGCAGACTATTCAGGAACATCTTTCCGCAGTGGAACCTGAACAAAATCAGGCATATTCGGGAATGCAGCCGGAAACAGTTAAGACAGAAGTGCCTTCGTATGTTTTCGGTCCGTCAAGAATGCCTGAAACTCCTTCGCAGCAAAGTCAGTCTTTACAAAATATGCAAAACGTTGAAATTAAAGATACAAGAGAAAATAAATTTGCACTCATCGGCTATCCTTTGGGGCATTCGCTTTCTCCGATAATCCATCAGGCAGGTTTTAAAAGTTTGGGTATCAATGCAACTTATGAAATTTTAGAAACTCCTCCTGATACACTTGTTGACAGGGTAAAATATTTAAAAAATCAAAATTATAAAGGATTTAATGTTACTATTCCATTAAAACTTCCTATTTCATTGTTCGTGAACGAAGTTGATAAATATGCGGATTTGGCGCGTGCGGTTAATACCGTAAAGATAGAAGCTGATAAGACTTTAAAGGGATATAATACAGATGTTATAGGGTTTAGACGCGCTATTCCCAAAGACATTAATCTTAAAGGTGAAAAGGTCGCAATACTGGGAACAGGCGGGGCTGCTCATGCTGCTTGCATTGCGTTAACCGAATGTAATGTTTCTGAAATTGCATTTTTCACAAGGAATATTCCGAATTCAATTGACTTGATGAATTATGTCAGAAGACAGTTTCCTGCAATTACTTTTAATGTTTACCAGATAGAAAATATAAGACATTTAGGCGAGTATAAAATGCTTGTAAATACAACCCCGATAGGTATGCTCGGCAAAGCAGGAGATATGATGCCTGTTGAACCGAAAGCTTTAGAAACTTTAAATAAGGATGCTGTGGTTTATGATGTCATTTATAATCCTAAAAAAACGGTTTTAATTAAAGAAGCTGAAAAATTGAATTTAAGAACAATAACAGGTTTGGATATGTTGATTTATCAGGCAGCAGCAGCTCAAGAAATTTGGTTTGGCAGCGGCGTAAACAATGCTAAGCCTGATTTTAAAGATATGAAAATAGCAGCATTAGAGTCGCTATAAAAAGTTAAATAGTATTTAGGAGGGAAAATTAATGAACAAATATTTAGCACTGCCACAGATTAAAATGGTTCCATCACAGGCTGTTAATCCTTATATTCAATCTGCAACTGTGGTTTTGAAAGCCGAAAGAGTTGTAAAAAACGCTTTGAATAAACCTGTTTTATCCGGTTTTAAACTCCCCAAAAAAACGTTTAAAAAATTTAATTTACCGGCTGATACTTTTGAAAAAAAAGTTCACAGCAGTGCTCCTAAAAACGTAATTGTAAATAAGATTGAAAGAGTAAATGCTCATGGGGATAAGCAGGCAATGGCATCATACTTTGATAATATTCCGCAGGCAGATGCTGAAAAACAAGCTGCAAAGATGAAATGGTATGAAGATGTCGCAAAAGAACTTGAATTAAAAGATAGGGCAAAGCAGGCTGAAACTATTGCAAACTATAATGCTTATGGAGAAGAAGTTAAAAGAAAATCTGAACAAGCAGAAGCAGATAAAGAATTAGAACGCCTTTTACAGGTTCTTGATTATGACGGAAACAGCGAACTTAATTTAAGTACTATTAATAGAATTGAAAATTTGATACAAGATAATAAATAATATAGCTTGAAAACTTGTATAAAATTTGTTATAATATTGAAAAAAGGGCAGAAAAGCCTTTTTTCATAAGGTCAAGAATATACTTATTATATTGAAAGGAGCAATTTATGCTAAGAATTAGTAAAGATGCTGCTTCGTCAATTGGAGAAATTATTACAGAGCTCCAATGTGACAATGCACGCAGTTTCGGGGGGGGGGCAGCCTAAAAGCTCCTGACAGTGTTTTATGTCATTGCGCATTTACATTGGCTGAGGTTTTAATCACACTCGGTATTTTAGGTGTTGTTGCGGCGTTAACAATTCCGTCACTAATTAATGCCTCTAAAAATCGAGAGCTTCAATCCGAATTAAACAAGAGCTATTCTGTTATTTTTCAAGCTCTTGAATTTATGAAAGCTGATATTGGCGGAGATGTAATCCCTTCAGATTATCCTGCAAGACAGTTTGCGAAGGAATATAAAAATTATTTTAAGTTTATAAAAAATACTTCTGCCAGCGGAATATTATCAGGTACTACAGATGAAGGTGACAGTGCAGAAAGCCCTTTAAAAGTTTTTAATCAATATAAGACTTACAGCGGCTTGAGCTCATTAAAAACAGATTTTTTTGATGACGGTCAAATACTTTTGCCTGACGGAACTTTGTTAATGATTGAAAATAACGGTTGGGGAGGACTATTTATTACTGTTGATATTAACGGTGTAAATAAAAAGCCTAATGTCTGGGGCAGAGATTTATTTACATTTGAAATTACATCAAAAGGAAAACTTCTGCCTATGGGAGCAGACGGAACAACTTATAGAGATATGAATATATATTGTTCAAAAATTTCGAGCAACAGATTAAACGGAATTGCTTGTACTGCTAAAGCCATAAGTGAGGCGGATTATTTTAAAAAGTTATATTGATTATTCATATCTTAATGCATCAATAGGGTTAAGCAATGAAGCTTTATATGCAGGGTAATATCCGAAGATTACCCCGATTGCACCTGAAAAACCGAGTGATAAAAGAATTGAAAACAATGAAACTGATACACTCATTACACCTGAAATCTGTACTATCTGGGCACCTGTAATGCCTGTGAATACTCCGATAAGTCCTCCGATTATTGAAAGAAGGAATGATTCAATAAGAAACTGTATTCTTATATCAGACGGTTTTGCTCCGATTGCCATTCTGATACCGATTTCTTTGGTACGTTCAGTAACGGATACAAGCATAATATTCATAATACCGATACCACCTACGAGAAGCGATACGGATGCAATTGATGCCAGAAGTATTGCAAATGTTTGGACCGTAGATTTCATTTTTTCTTGAAATTCTGCTGAATTTCGTATTTCAAAATCTTTTACCTGATTTTTACCAATGTGGTGTCTGGCAGTTAGAATTTCTTCTATGTCTTGTTCCGCAGTAGTAACATTTTCAGGATCAGAGCCTTTTACTACAATCATTGAAACTGTTCCCGGAAAATCAGTTCCGAAAACTTTTTTCTGAGCTGTTGTGATAGGAATAAAGATTAGGTCGTCCTGATCCATAGGTCCCATACTTCCTTTTGATTTTAGAGTTCCTATTACCTTAAACGGAACATTACCGACTCTCATAATTTTTCCTATGGGGTCTAAATCACCGAAAAGTTCAGTGGCAACGGTTGAACCTATTACAGATACTTTTGCCGAATTTTTAATGTCTTCCGGAACAAATCCTCTGCCTGATTCAACTTCGTAATTTTTTATATAAAAGTATTCGGGAGTTGTGCCGTATACAGTAGAAGACCAGTTTTGGTTTCCGAACATTAATTGTTTAGCTTCAGAACTAACAGGTGATACGGCTGATATTCCTCTTGCGTTTTTTTCAATAGCTGCGGCATCTTTTAATGTAAGTGTAGGTCTTGTTCCCATTCCCATTCTGACCCCGCCTGATTTTGCAGATGCGGAGCGTATTGTTAACAGATTGCTACCCATAGATTCCATATCTTTTTTAACTTTTTCACTTGCGCCTGTTCCAACTGCAAGCATAATGATTACAGCACTTACACCGATAATGATACCCAAACTGGTTAGCATTGAGCGCATTTTATTTATTTTAAGCGAAACAATCGCCATTTTTAAAGTTGATTTGAAATCTATCATATTTAACCTTTTAATATGGAATTGTTGTGTGTGCGTTTAATTCATCAGAAATTATATTGCCGTCTTTGAATTTAACTACTCTTTTGCAATACTGTGCAATATCAGGTTCATGTGTTACAAGTACGATTGTCTTACCCATTTTTTTATTTAAATTTACAAAAAATTCCATAACCTCAATACTTGTTTTTGTATCAAGGTTACCTGTGGGTTCATCGGCTAAAATTAAAGGAGGATCATTAACAATTGCACGTGCAATCGCAACCCTTTGCTGCTGACCTCCTGACATTTGGTTTGGCATATGATCTTCTCTGCTTTCAAGACCTACGATTTTTAGAACTTCTTTTGCTCTTATTTTTCTTTCTTCTTCACCGATGCCCTTGTAAATCATAGGAAGTTCAACATTTTCAAGAGCCGTTGTTCTTGAAATCAGGTTAAAACCCTGAAAAACAAATCCCATCTTTTCATTTCTAACCATAGCCAGGTTATCTGTATCGAGCGAAAGCATATCAATTCCGTCAAGATGATAGCTTCCGGAATTTGGTTTATCTAATGTTCCGAGCATATTCATGAAAGTTGATTTGCCTGAACCGGAAGCTCCCATAATCGCAACAAATTCTCCTTTTTCAACAGAAAGAGAAACACAATTAAGTGCATTAAAACAGTCATCTCCTGTTTGGTAAGTTTTTATTGCGTTTTTGACTTCAATTAAACTCATTTTATACCTTATAATCTTGGCATTGGCGGTCTGCCGCTTTTGCCGTCTTTTTTAGAATTTTTACTTAATTTACTTACTATAACTTTGCTGCCTTCTGATATTGCATCAGATATAATTTCTGTTGAAGAATCATCATTTGCGCCTGTTTTTATATCAATACGTTTAGGCTTGTTGTTGTCTAAAATCCATATACCCTGATTTTTGTATTTAGGACCGTTAATGTCAGGTGTAAATTTTAATGCCATATTCGGTACACAAAGCACGTCTTCGCTTTTGCTGGTAATTATTGAAACATTTGCAGTCATACCCGGTTTAAGTTTTAAATCTTCGTTATTTACTTCAACAATAACTGTATAGGTTACAACGTTTGAAACAGTAGTGGGCGAAAGCCTTACCTGAGTGACTTTTCCTCTAAACTCGCTGTCAGGGTATCCGTCGAGTGTATAAACAACATCTTGAGCTTCTCTCACTTTGCCGATATCAGCTTCTGAAACGCTTACTTCTATCTGCATTTTGGTTAAGTCCTGCGCAATAGTGAAAAGTTCAGGAGCCTGAAAGCTTGCGGCTACCGGCTGTCCTAAGTCGATTTCTCTTGAAATTACAGTTCCGTCAACCGGCGCAATAATTTTTGTATAGCTTAAGTTTGTCAAAGCCGTTTTCAGGGATGCCTGATATTGATTAATCTGTGCTCTTGCAGCATTTATTTGAGCCAGGTCGGATTTGTATGTGCTGTATTTTTCGTCAAGCTCGCTTTTTGCAACAAAGTTTTTTGCATAAAGATTTTTATACCTCTTATATTGCTGTTCATCGTAAGCTGTTACAGCTTGCAGCTTAGCAAGGTTTGCCTGTGCATTGTTAATCTGTGCCTGATTCTGTTGAACTGTTGCCTCAAAGTTTGCAGGGTCAATTTGTGCTAAAAGCTGCCCCTTTTTAACTTCTGAGTTAAAATCTACATATATGGCTTTAATTAGCCCTGATACTGTTGAACCTACGCTGACCGTATTTACAGGATTAATGGTTCCGGATGCTTCTACAAATTGAGTAATAGTACATCTTTCAACGTCTTTAGTTTCGTATCTTATCTGTTTGCTGCCCGCAAAGCCTATTATACCGATTGTGACAACAGCTGCTATTGTTATTCCTGCTGCCAAATATCTTTTTTTTATTTTTAAATTTTTCAGATTTTCTAATTTTATCATTATTTATCCTCGATTGAAGTTGTAATGCTTTGCGGAAGCGCAATGGCTTTTTCTAAGTTAGCTCTTGCTACATTGTAATTATACACTGTTTGAACGTAAGAAACCTGCGCATTGTTATAATTAACTTTTGCATCCTGAAGTTCTATATAATCACCTAATCCTACTGCGTATCTGCCGTCAGCAAGCTCAAAGTTTTCAAGTGTCTGTTTAACTTTTACGGCAAGCAGAGGGATTTGTTTTTCCAATTGTACCATATTTATGTAAAGGTTTTGAACTTCGAAATAGATATCTTGTTTTGCAAGTTCAATTTCATTTTCAGCAAGTTCAACCTGAATTTTTGCATTATCTATTTTATGTTTTTGTCCTTTTATATTCACTGAACTTGATAAATTCACTCCTACGTTAAACGAGCTTGTTGAATTCGTGTCACGAAAACCGTATCCGGCTTTTGCTGAAATTTCAGGAAGATATTCACGTTTTGTGTATTTTAAAGATTCTTTCATTGCGTTTAATGTTGCATCATAAGCTTTTAAATCGGGGCGGTTTTTGTATGCAAGCTTAACGGATTCATCAAATGTATACGGAAACGGTTCAAATTTATAATTATCAAGCACGCTGATTTTTTCAACTTGAGAAGTTAAAAAAGCATTGTTTACTTCTTGCGGAGGTATGCTTAAATCCTCTTTCTTATCAATTTTTTCAAGACTTACAGGTGCATAATTGTTTTGAAAATTAAATGTTTCGGTGCTTTCAATTTCATATTCGGGAGCAAATGCGACATACATAGAATTGTTTAATTTCACAAGAGCGTTTTGATAAGATTTTTCCGATTCTACAAGGGTTACTTTCGAATCACTCAAATATACTTCGGCATTAACCAGATCTATTTTAGATTTTATGCCTTCTTCAAAATAGGCTTTTGTCCTCTGGTAGTTTCTTTCGTTAATCTGCACGTTTGCTCTGTTTACATCCATTGTTGCTTTTGCGGCGAGAACTCCGAAATAATTAGTTTTTACACCGAAAATTGTTTCCAGAACAGTATTTTCAAATTCGTAAAGTGCTGCAATTCTGTCAAAATTGTACATTCTGATATTTGCATTTGTCTTTCCGAAATTCCAAATTAATTGATTTAAACTTGCCTCCGCAGAGTAAACATTGCTGTTAACAGAATTTCTCGTACTGCTTGAATCGGTTATATTATATCCTGTTCCAATGCCTAAAGTCGGGAAATAACCTGATTTTGCAATACCTACGTTCCCTCTTGCTATACCGTAATTGTAACGAGCTTTTTTAATTTTCGGGCTGTTTTGCAACGCAATTGTAATACAGTCTTTAATCCCCAGCACGGCGTGTTTTTCTACGCTCATGCTCTCAACTGCATTAACGGCGGTAATTGTACAGCACAACCCTATGACTACTGCTAATGTTTTTATATTGAATTTCAAGCCAAATCCTCGTTACATTATTGTAACGATTAAATCATAAATTTTGTTCATTTTAATCATTTACGGAGTGTAGATTTATATAATTTTTAATTATCTTTTATAGACCAAAAATCTTTTTGGAGTAAAACCAAGAAAGGTATTAATTCCAAACGGCCGACAAGCATATTCATAATCATTATTGCTTTAGATAAAATATGAACATTGTCAAAGCTTGCCATAGGTCCTGTGGATGCAGCAACACCGGGACCAATATTCCCGAGTGCCGTAATTGCACCTGTTAAACCTACTGCACTGTTTTGTTCTAAAATGGACAATATTATTGCGGTTAAACCAAAAATTAAGAAATAGAAAAATATAAATACAATTATTTGTCTTGCAATTTCAGGTGATATAGTTTTATTATCAACTTTTATATTAACAATAGCATTTGGATGAAGTATTCTCATCAGTTCACTTTTCATGGATTTAAATACTACAAGCCATCTTGCCATTTTAATACCGCCGCCTGCAGAACTTGCACAGGAGCCCATAAACATTACAATAAACAGCAGCAGCCTTGATGTATAATTCCATTTTTCAAAGTCAACGCTTGCACTGCCGGTAGATGTAGTAAGACTTATTACCTGAAAAAATGCATTTGTAATATTTTGGAATATATCGTAATGATTATTTAATGTTAATGATATGGTGATTAAAGTGCCCATCAACAGTACTAGCCCAAGATATGTCCTAAATTCTTCATTTTTGAATAACAGTAATGGATTTTTCTGCATAATTACTTTGTATTGAAGGTTAAAACTTGCACCTGCAAAAAACATAAATATCAAAATAATCCATGTAACATAATTTGAATGATATCCCATAATACTTTGCGGATTAGGAGAAAAACCGCCTGCGGCAAGAGTAGAAAGTGAGTTGCAGACAGCATCAAATCCGGGCATTCCTACCCACATTAAAAGAACTATTTCTAATATGGTTAAACCTGCATAAACTTTCCACAAAGCAGAAGCTGTGTTTCTTATGCGCGGTGTAAATTTATCTTCCGTAGGCCCGGGAGCTTCTGCAAAAAACATTTGACGGCCTGCTACGGCAAATTGTGGAAGAATAGCGATAAATAATACTATAATTCCTAAACCTCCTAACCACTGGGTTAGAGAACGCCAGAAGAAAAATGCTTTCGGGTAATTAAAATGAGTTAATATAGTTGCACCGGTTGTTGTTATACCTGAAACTGATTCAAAAAGCGCATTAATCGGTGATAATCCGTAAAATAAATACGGTATCGCAGAGATTACTCCGAAAATAATCCACGATAATGCTACAATAAATAAAGCTTCAGCTTTTTTAATGTCGTTTAAATTTTCAATACTCTCTGTTTTAGGAATAGATTTTCTTAAGATAAATCCTATTGAAGCAGAAATTAATCCGGCTGTTAAAAACGGAATAATAGAATTGTAATCCTGATAATAAATTGCCGCAATTATGGGTGATAAAATAACCAGCCCTATGTAAATCATTGTTAAACCTAATGCATTAGCAAGATAATTTAAACGCATATTACTTTACCTTAAAAAATTCCTTAATTTTTGCAGCACTCTCTGCAGTTGTGAAAATAATTAGTATATCATCTGATTTTATTTCAGTATCGCCTTTAGGAATTATGACATTATTCTTGCGCTGAATTACACCAATGATAGCTCTTGCAGGAAATTTTAAATCCATTATTTTTTTATTATTAAATTCTGGAAGAACAATTATTTCCAAAACTTCTCCCTGTCCCTGTTCAACAGTAGCCAAAATGTCAACATCATTTTCCTGCAGATCATTTCTTACTTCGTTTATCGCTGAATTTTTAGGTGATATTGCAATATCAATTCCTACTTTTTCAAACAACGGAATGTTTAAGACCTTTGCAACTCTTGCGATAACTCTCTTTACTCCCAGTTGTTTTGCAAGCAGAGAGCAAAGCAGGTTTTTTTCATCATTATTTGTTACGCTGATTACGACGTCAGTAGAACCTATTTCTTCTTCATCCAAAAGTTTCAGATTAGTACCGTCACCGTTTATAACAAGTGTATTAGAAAGTTCCTCTGCCAAATATTCACAGCGTTCATAATTTTTTTCAATAATTTTTGTTTTAATTTTAAGCTTTTCAAGGCTTTTGGCAAGCATTAATCCTACATTACCTCCGCCTATAATTGCAACTGATTTAACGATTTCTTTTTCATGGAAAAATGTTCCCGCAAGAATATCCAGTGAATGCGACGTTCCCATAAATATAAGTTTATCGCCTTCACAAATTTCTGTATCGCCGTTAGGTATAAAAAGTTCGCAATCTCTTGTTAGGCCAACCATTAATGTGTTGTTTGTAAATCCGCAGTCTTTAACTTTTTTGCCTATTAAAGAAAGATTAGGCTGAACTTTGTATTCCAAAAGTCTTGCTCTGCCGTCTGCAAAATTTTCAACATCAAGAGCATGGGCAACAGTTACGATACGAAAAATTTCCTGAGTAAGCAGTTCTTCAGGCCAAATGATATAATCTATAAAGAAATCGCAGAAATTATCCTGACTTTTTTCAAAGTTTAAAGTTTTTCTGTATTCTTCTTTGCTTACAAAACAGATGGTTCTTATTCCGCCGAATTTTTTAGCGGCAAGACAAGCAACTATATTTGCTTCATCAATTGAGGTGCACGCAATAAAAACATCTGCATTTTTAATATCTGCGTTTCTTAGAACATCTATGTTAGAGGCATTTCCCTGAACAAAGCTTATATCAAGCTTATTAAATTCATCTGTTCTGTTTTCCTCTTTATCAATTATTGTTATATCGTGGTCTTCAAAGAATTCTGTTGCCAGAAGGCATCCGATTTCCGTTGCGCCATAAATTACTATTTTCATAAACCGAATTATATATTAACAAAACTTTTTTTACAAGTTAAAATGTTATCTCAACATGAGCAAGCCCATAATTATAATATAATTAATAACTTGTAAAACAAGAATAGCTACTATCGGAGATAAGTCCCAGCCGTTAATCGGAGGGATTATTCTTCTGAAAATATTCAGATATAAATCAGTAACATCCCTGATAGCTGCAAAAGGTTGCTTATACCAATCAATGGTTGGAACAAAGCTAAGTAAGCATCTTACAAGAATTAACCAAAAATAAATTTGGAAAAGATTGTTAACTACGAATATTAAATGATTAATCATAATTTCTCCCGATTATAATTGAGAACATTTTTTAGTATCGCCGCAAGTACAAATATTTCTATCGGCAGGAATGTTTTCAATCATTTTGAAAAGCAGATTTTTAAGGTTAGCCACGTTAGAATTGAATACTTGAATGACTTCTTGGTGTGAAACAGGAGGAACATCTCCTACTAATCCTGCATCATAATCGGTTATTAAAGAAATATTCAATGGACACATGTCCATTTCTTTTACTAAATATGCTTCAGGGAATGCTGTCATATTGATTACTTCCCAACCTTGATTTGTAAAGAATTTAGATTCTGCTTTTGTTGAAAATCTTGGTCCGTTAATTACAACAACTGTTCCCTGTTCATGAATTGTTATACCAAGCTCTTTACCTGTTTTAACAGCGAGTTTTCTAAGTTCCGGGCAGTAAGTTTCAGCAGCAGAAGGGTGAGTAACAATAGGTCCTTCAAAGAAAGTTGATTTTCTTCCGTCAGTCCAGTCTACAAACTGATCGCATACAACAAAGTCACCTGGTTTAACGTGTTTTTGCAAACTGCCAGCTGCACAAGGCGAGATTACTCTTTCACAGCCTATGGATTTCATAGCCCAAACATTAGCTCTATAGTTAATTAAGTGAGGTAAAATAGTATGGTTTCTGCCATGTCTTGGCATAAAAGCAACTTTATGTTCACCTATGGTTCCTATAAATAAACTGTCTGACGGCATACCATAAGGAGTTTCAACTCGGACTTCTTCAATGTTATCCATGAATTTATAAAATCCTGAACCTCCGAAAACGCCAATAGTTGCTAATTTTTTATTTTCCATAATATTTTTTCCTCTCATTTTTACATAAATTACTATAAAAATTTTACCATAAAAAATAAAAAATTACGCAAAATGTATTAAAAATACTCCCGTTTTATAATTGTTACAATAACACTAAAAATACCACTATTTATGGTGTTGAACAGATGTCTGCCGTGTGCATTTTGAGCTTAGGGGTTGAAATTTATTTTTTTTGTAATATACTGTTTATATAAAATAATTCTTAAAAGTTTTGGATTTATTGAATAAATAAGTCGTTAGGGAACTTTTTAAGAATCTCAATTTACAACATAGAGGATTACATTTTGAGAAAATTATTACTGTTAACTTTTACACTAATGTGTATGTTATTTACACATGCACAAGCTCAGGCAACTGATGTCAATTCTGTAAAAGCAACAATAGTAAAACACGCTATTGAAATGGGAGTGGATCCTGCAATTGCGCTAAGTATTGCGCGTACAGAATCAGGATTCAGACATGAAGCCAGAAGCTCGCACGGAGCAGTAGGAGTGTTCCAATTGATGCCGTCAACAGCCAGAAGAATGGGGTTAAACCCATATTCTCTAAACGATAATATCAAAGGCGGTATTATGTATTACAAAAAAATGTACAATATGTTTGGTTCTGTTGAACTTGCGTTAGCTGCGTATAATGCAGGACCGGGTAATGTTAAAAAGTACAATGCTGTTCCTCCTTACGGAGAAACCAGACGTTTTGTAAGCAAGATTATGTCTGATGTTAACAGACAAAAGGCAAATCCTGATCCAGCTGTAATTAATGCCAGAAAAAAATACTACACTCAGTCTGTAACTGCTGCTAAACCAAAAGCAGTTGTAGGAAAACCTTCAATGAAAGTTATGGATGCTAAAGAGCTTAATGTAGAAGTGTTAGAAGAAAAGCCTATTGAATTGAAACTTGAAACATTAACGGTTGCAATTTAGGTTTACCAGTTAAAATTAAAAAAAGAACCGACTAACTCGGTTCTTTTTTTATGTAATAAATTGTTACAAAAATGTCATTTTTATTAAAGAAATTTCTCAGACATTCCGTATACCTAAGTGAAAGGATTTATACGGAGGCTTTAGCCTCTGGCTAAAATTCCAAAAGTAGTATCAGAATTTGCGGAAAGGGCAAAAAAGATGGGAATGTCAGCAGGACAAGCGAGATTACTAAGTATTACGGGCAGATTGACCGATAATGAACTTCGTTCTCAAATAATAACAAATTCAAAACTGCGTCTTGCAAGCAAATCTTCAGATGCAAGTTCTGAATACATGGATGCTTTAAGTTCAGAACAGTTAATGTTTTCATCTTATGATGCTAACGGAGCAAAAAGTTATGATTCATTGACTGCAGGTACAATGTTGACTTTTGGTGAATTGAAAAATCAGTATTCGCTTGTTAATTCATCAGGACAAATAATGGTAAGCGGTTCTGATATTAAAAAATATGTTGCAGCTAATTCAATGGCAGAATTTTTATACAGTTATGGCGTTGAAAAAGTTGATAACCCTAAATTCTCAGAAAAATTGACTGATATTTACGGTTCTTCTTTCGAAGAATTATTTGATGTAGATGCATATGAGGCAGACACAAGTAAGCCTAATGCTTATAAATATATCTGGGATAACACTATTAACAAAATAACAAAAACCGGTATAGGCACTCTCGAAGGAATATTAGCTAAGAACAGTGCTGATATTACTGAAGATGATGCAGGTCAGTTTTCATCTATTGTTGATGGCTGGAATAATGCTATAAACGGTACCAATGGTACAGGAGGTCTGGAAGCAATTGTTGGACTTGGCGGAAGCGAAGCTTTAACAGGTTCTTTCGGAGCTTATATCAATAAGCTTTTAGATTTGCCTAAGGTAACTTTCCCTAACAAAGATGATTCTCAATTTAAAGATGTTTCAGGTAATTCCGAATTGGCTCAAAAGTTCGATTTGGCATCTAAAAAATGTTATCAGAATGCAACAGGTCCTTTAAAGTCTGCAGGATGTTATATTCACGTATTAGCTCACTTATTGGACTTGAAACAATCTGATTTGAACTCATCAGGTGACGTTAGTGATTCTTGGGGACAAACTTATACAACCACAACAGGTAACGGAACTATTGATACAAACGGCGAAATTAACGGTTCTGCTATTAACAGTAACAATCAATCCGCAGCTATGGCAGAGGTTTCTGAATACATCTGTAACCCTGCTAACGACTGTATGGCAGCTTATGATGAAACTGATACCACAAAAGTTGATTCTTCAGAATTGGATAAACTTTTAAGCAACTTTAAATTTGTTGACGGTAAAAAAACTTTGAAAACATTTAAAGAAAAAGTTATTGACCTTTATTATGTTGTTGAAAACAGAAGTTCTTTAGGTATTGCATATGATGATTTGATTCCTTATTTAGACCAATTCCAAACAGATATGTCTACAACTCTTAATTCAAAATTCAATGAAGAAAGATATTTAGCTGCTGTTGATGATTGGAAAAATGCTATGCAAACTTGGCTTAAACAAGTTCAAAATTGTAAAGAAGAATACGTCAAAGATTTAGAAAATATTCCATCTCAGTATGTACCTGATGAAAATGATTCTAAATACCAATGGTACAAAAACTTATGGTATCGTATGGGCGGTATTGATGAAACTCAGAGCGATAAGAGCGGTAATAATTTCAAAGAGCTTGATGAAAACCTTATGAATAATTCAGAATGGCTTCAATTTGCTTTGGAACACGGAGTTCTGACTTTAGAACAGGTGACTTTCTCAGAAAACGGTTCAAATACTTACCCTAATATCGGATACTACGATTGGAAATCAATTGCTTATACAAGCGCAAGCGATATTTCTTCTCAGGAAGACGAAGTTGCAATTGCAAGAGCAGAAGTTAAATATCAAAACGCAATGAGAGAAATTCAAAACGAAGATAAAAAATTCGACCAGGATTTGAAAAAATTAGATACGGAACACTCCGCATTACAGACAGAATATGAATCTGTAAAAAGCGTAATTGATAAAAACGTTGAGAGATCATTCAAAGCATTCTCATAAAAAAAGTCCCGCTTTAATTCGGGACTTTTTTTAATTTAAGCATTGTAAGCCTTAAAAAATTCCTGTAATACCTCATGTCCTTTGAGAATTGATTTATAATCAAGGTACTCGTTTTTTGAATGCATATTGCATACTGTTGCAAGTCCTAAAAGATAAGGAACAAACTTTTCATCATGAGCATTTGTTTCATTTGCATAAATATGAGTTTCTGCACCTGCGTGGAAAGAAGTTATATCAGGTTCAACTCCCGCCTTTCTGGCAGCTGCTTCAAAAAGTATCGGAATATATTCATCATCAACTTTTTCAAACGGAGGAAGATGTTCTTCAAATTCAATTACTGCATCTGCAATATTTTTGTGTTGTTGATTAAATTTATCAACAATCAGTGCCATTTGTAATTTAAGTTCTTCTTCTTTTTTACGGCTTGAACTTCTTATTGAATAACTTACCTCAGCATCAGTATTAATGATATTAGTAACATCAAT
>UNSJ01000011.1 GCA_900548405.1 Candidatus Gastranaerophilales bacterium
GTAAATTTTGTTCTTGTTAATATATATCTCGTGGTTATTCCACAGCCGAAGTATAAAAGGTTTATTGATAAATTAATAATTCAAATTTTAATAATTTGCGCTTGTAGCTCAGCAGGTAGAGCACTCCCCTTTTAAGGGATAGGTCGCGCGTTCGAATCGCGCCAAGCGCATAAAAAAAGAGGAAGATTACTTCCTCTTTTTTTATGCATAAGGTAGTTTTGGAACGAATTTTGCGTTCGGCGCAAACGAGCGAAGAATGGAGCTGGCTGCCGATTTGATAGGCTGACCGCAGGTCAAACAGGCAGACACGAAATTCGTTTAACGCGAGTGCAGCAAGACAATCGCGCCAAGCGTACCATTTAAAAAGCCCTCTATTAGGGCTTTTCTTGTTTTATATACATAATAATTTATATCTGTTTGATATGAAGCCTTTATTGGCTTCAGTCAGACCTCTTGCTGATTATTTATCCGATACGGAGGATGATTACGTTTTGGTACTTCATAATTTTAAACTTTATACAAGAATGTTTTCCGTAAATAGACAAAATATAATCTTTTCATCATGGATGTTCTTGCATTAATTCCTTTTAGGATTATATATAATTCTGCTCCGGTAATTTTTTATCAGAGCTTTTTTTCTTGTAAAAAGGCTCCGTTAAGGAGCCTTTTAATGAGAGAATAATTTATAAAATATTATTTTAAATGGATAAATTTTTTGGCACAATCAAACATTGAATTTACTAATGCTGCATTTGAATATATATTTAATCCGTTGCTTTCAAGTACTTGTTTCATGCGTTTTTCCCACATTGCATAAATATCGTCTTTACTCAGATCCAATACCTGCGCAATCATTGTTAATTCTTTGAAGTCTATCGGAATAGGAAGACTGCCTCGAAGCATATCTACAATATCAAGACGTTTTTTACGAGGAAAAGCTTTTAAAAAGTTTATTGTGCTCATTTTCTTTTCTTTCATTACATCTTTGAAGAACTCAACAGAATCGTCTATAAGAATAGGTTCTTGAGGTATTTTATATTCTTCAAATTCCTCAGGCTCTATTTCCATGACTGTTGCTATACGTTCTAAAGTTGTACCGCGTGTTGAAAATGGAATGGTGTTATCTATCAGGTTGTAAACATAAGAAAGTGTAACACCTATCATTTCAGCAAAATCTTTTTTATGCAGCGAATTTTTATCTAAAAATTTTGCAACTTTTTCTGAACTTTTTTCTTGAATGATTGGTTTATTTTTCATAATTTTATCCTCATCTTTTAGCATTATCAAAATAAAAGTTTTTTATCTTTTTGTTAAGCGTAAAGATGGTAAACAAGTGTGGTAATATTTATTTACGTTAAAATAAGAAATATAAAGAAAATGATAGGAACAAGCGTTTGAAAACTTGTAAAAAGGATAAAAGAGATGAAATTAATCGCAGGACTTGGAAATGTAGGAGATAAATACTGTTTTACGCGGCACAACGCCGGTTTTATGGTGCTTGATAAGTGGGCAATGGATGAGGGGTTGTCTTTTAGTGAAGAAAAGAAGTTAAAATGTTTTTTGACAAAATTAAGATATAACAATGAAGATTTACTACTTGTTAAACCGACAACTTTTATGAACTTATCGGGTGAGGCTGTCCGGGCTGTTATGGATTATTACAAAATTGAAGTTAAAGACATTTTAATAATCTATGATGATATTGCACTTGATTTAGGGCGTATCAGATTTAGAGCAAACGGTTCTGACGGAGGGCATAACGGGATTAAATCAATTATACAGCATGTTGGAACAAAAGATTTTGACAGACTGAAAGTAGGTATCGGCCCACAGCCTAATATTCCTTCTGAAAACTATGTTTTGCAAAATTTTCCGAAAGAACAGCATGAAGAATTAAAAGATGTTTTGAAAAAGTCAATTACTGCAGTTCAATTTTATTTAGCTAACGGTATTCAAAAGGCGCAAAATCTTTTTAATTAACCAAGAGGATTATTAATAAATTTGTTTTTTATATATAATTAAACTAACAGTAGAAATTAAGGAGTAAATATGAGTTTACAGACAGCAGAACAATTTGAAGAAAACGAACAATATTCAGAAGCTTATGAAGAATATAAAAAGCTGCATGAAAGAAACCCTAAGGACTTGAGTGTTCTGGAAAGACTCGGGCACCTTTCAATGCTTCTTGACAACAAGGAAGATGCTGCAAAGTATTACTCACAAATACTTGAATCTGATGCAACAAATGTTCTTGCTTATGAACAATTAATGGATATTTATGTGTCAACCGATAAATACAAATATTATGTATACAGAGGTAATCTGCATTCTGTGGAGCATAAACTTGAACATGCCATTAACGATTATAAAAAAGCTATCAATGCTACTCAGGAAGATAAGGAAATTCTTTCCGCAAGATTTGTTCTTGCAACTTTGTATGAGCAGACAGGGCAAAATATGAAAGCTATTGATGAGTATTTAAAAGTTATTGAACATGATGAAACACACGAAGAAGTTTTCTTAAAACTTGCAAATCTTTATTTAAAAGAAGATGCTGCTGGCAGTGCTGTTGAAGTTTTGGAAAGAGCAAGAAAGCAAGGATTTGATACAGTAAATGTTAATGAAATGCTATCTGATTTATATATTAAAAACGGCAGCCCTGAAAGAGCTTTAGAAATCACTTCCGATGAATTAACTAAGGTAAAATGTCTTTTAGATATGAATAAGACTGATGAGGCCATCAAAAAATTAGAAGATATGGCAGAACAATACAGCCATATAGGTCAGTATCATTCTTTAAAGGCACAGTATTATTATATGAAAAACGAGTTTGATAAAGCTTTGGAAAGTGTAGAGGAATTTAACAAAATAACCCCGAATTCCCCTCTAACATATCAAATGCGTGCTTTGATTTATGAAAATAAAAATGATGATTATAATGCCCATTTAAACTGGGGCAGATATAACATTGTCAGAGGCAACAAAGATGTAGCAATCAATGAATTCTTAAATGCATACCAGCTTAACGGAGATGATACAAACCTTGTAAGTACATTATCAATGCTTTTGGAAGAATCAGGCGATAAAAACCATGCTATGGAGTTCTACGAAAGAACAGTAAAATTAAATCCGAATGATAAAAAAGCTTTAGAAAAACTCGCAGAATTTCGAGAAAGTATCGGAGATTACAGAGCACAGGCGGATTATTTGGAAAAACTTTATGAGTTGGATAAGAGAAATGCAGTTACAGTGAGAAAACTTGCTGCAGCTTATGAACAATTGCATAACAAACCGGCTGCTCTTGAATTTTATAATAAATACCTTGAACTTGGTAAAGGCAATTCTGATTACGAAAAAATTCAAAAGAAAGTAGAAAAACTTTCAAATACAGAAATGCAGGAAGAAGAAGGGCTTATTGATAAAATTATGAGATGGTTCAATAAAGATTAGAACAGTGAACCGAGCATGCTGTAATACATTTGATAGAAGGCAACTGCTATAAATAAAACTGCACCGCCCATAATTATTATTACAGTAGGTTCAAATAGTTTTGTCAAAGCTTCAAGTGCCATATCAACTTTCTTATCAATTACTTCTGCAACATCATGGAACATTTTACCTAACGTTCCTGATTTTTCGCCTGTGGCTATCATTGTCAAAAGTGCTTGCGGAATTGCATGTGATAAATTAAAGGCTTCTGACAATGTTTTTCCCCCTTTAACCATATTTACCGCATTATTAACCTGTCTTTTTATAGTGTAATTCCCGACAGTTTTGTTTGAAAGTTCCAATCCTGACATTATAGGAAGACCTGCATCATATGATATATGGAGTACAGTCATAAAGTTTGCTAAATTAATGTATTTTATAAAATCTGATATAACAGGAACTTTTAATATAAATTCATCCCATTTGCTTTTGAATGAAGGATTTTTAAATAAAGAAGTCAAAGCACCGCATCCTGCTCCAATCCCCATTAATACAAGCCACCAGAAATTTTTAAAGAATTCGCAAAAACCAATCAGCATCATGGATAAAAAAGGAACATCTCCACCGCCGTTTTGGATTACGCCGTAAAATGCTGGGAAAACAAAGTTTGTAAATATAACAAGTACACCAAACATTATTACAAGTAATATTGCAGGATAAATAGATGCGCTTATGATTTTCCCCTTAATGCGGTCTTGTTTTTTTAATAATGTCAGCATTCTCTCTAACGTAACATCAAGTTCACCTGCATCTTCCCCTGTTTTAATAAGCCCCGTATATACAGGTCCAAATATTTTACTGTAAAAAGAGGTCAGTGACTGCGCAAAAGTCATTCCTGTAATAATGCCCTGACGGATTTTATAACATACTGCTTTTATTTTCCATTTAGGTGAATTTGTTTCAATAGTTTGAAGTGCTTCTATAATCGGAATTCCGGCAGAGAGCAGAACCTGAAGTTCTGATGTGAACATAATCTTTTCTTGAAGACTTAATCTTTTAACCTGCTTGCCGTAAATATTGTCTTGAAAAATCCTTTCTTCGGATTTTTCAATTATACTTGTTTCTTCCGTATATATTTTGGTTGGTACAAAACCTAATAAACGAATTTTTTCACGCGCTTCACGAGGAGTTGCAGCTTCTACTTCTCCTTTAATAATCTGACTGTTATTTTTTAAAGCACTGTATTGATATTTTGCCATAACCAACTTCCGATATATATACTTTATTATATTTTCGAGAAAATAGCAAGAAAAAATCCGCCTTTAAAAGGCGGATTTTTCAATTATTGTGTAACTTCTTCAGTTTCGGGAGCCTCTTTTTTAGAGCGTTTACTCTTTTTGTCAAATGCGATTTTGTCATCAACAAGTTTTATGACAATTGTATCTCCCGGAGCATACTTGCCTGATAGAATTTCTTCTGCAAGCATATCTTCGATTTTTCTTTGAATAAGTCTTCTCAAAGGTCTTGCACCGTATGCTTCAGAGTATCCGTTCTTAGCAAGATGATCTTTAACTTCATCAGTAACTTCTACTGACAGTTCTCTTTCTGCCAAACGTTTGAACAAGTCTTTCAACATTAATTCAACGATTTCTCTGATTTCTTCTTGTGACAGATGAGCAAATACGATTGTTTCGTCAATACGGTTCAAGAATTCAGGTCTGAAAGCTTTTTTCATTTCTTCAGTAACTGTTTCTTTAAGTTTTTCGTATTTGTCTTTAGATTCATCGTCATTTGTAGAGAATCCGAGTTTAGATGTTGTTGTAATCATACTTGCACCAACGTTTGATGTCATTATGATAATTGTATTTTTGAAATTGATGTGTCTGCCTTTAGCATCTGTCAAACGTCCGTCATCAAGGATTTGGAGCATGATGTTGAATACGTCAGGGTGAGCTTTTTCAATTTCATCAAACAGAATTACTGAATAAGGTTTTTTACGAACAAGTTCTGTTAAGTGTCCGCCGTCGTCATAACCTACGTATCCCGGAGGTGAACCGATAAGTTTAGCTGTTGAATGTTTTTCCATAAATTCAGACATATCAACTCTTATCATATTGTCTTCAGAACCGAATACGGCTTCTGCTAATGCTTTTGCAAGTTCTGTTTTACCTACCCCGGTAGGACCTGAGAAGATAAAGCTTCCGATTGGTCTGTTAGGGCTTTTTAAACCGACTCTTGCACGTCTGATTGCTTTAGATATGGCAACAACAGCATCATGTTGTCCGATAACTCTTTCGTGTAATGTGTCTTCAAGTTTTAGAAGTCTTTCGCTTTCGCCTTCAGTTAACTTAGTAACAGGAACTCCTGTCATTGTAGCAATTACTTCTGCAACGTTTTCAGCAGTGACGGTCGGCTTGTTAGCTTCGTGTTCTTCTCTGTATTTTTGAGCCATTTCACGAATTCTGTCTTTCATTTCAGCTTCGTCATCACGAAGTTGTGATGCTTTTTCAAATTCCTGATTTCTAATGGCATCTTCTTTTTCTTTAATTATATTTCTGAGTTCTTTTTCAAGTTCTTTTCCTTCAGGTGAAAGATTAGAAACTTTTAAACGGACTTTAGAAGAAGCTTCATCTATAACGTCAATTGCTTTGTCAGGTAAAAATCTGTCAGTAATATACTTGTTAGATAATTTTACTGCAGCAACAATTGCATCATCAGAAATTATAAGTTTGTGGTGGTCTTCATATTTAGGTTTTAGACCTTTAATAATTTCTATGGATTCATCTTCAGTAGGTTCGTCAATGATTACAGATTGGAAACGACGTTCCAATGCAGAATCTTTTTCAACGTATTTTCTGTATTCATCAAGAGTTGTTGCACCAATAACTTGAATTTCGCCTCTTGATAAAGCAGGTTTAAGAATGTTAGCGGCATCAATTGCACCTTCTGCGGCACCTGCACCGATTAATGTATGCATTTCATCAATAACAAGAATAATATTTCCTGCCTGACGAATTTCATCCATAATTTTTTTCAAGCGTTCTTCAAATTCACCTCTGTATTTGGTGCCTGCAACCAAAAGTCCCATATCAAGCTGGATAACTTTTTTGCCATCCAAAATATCAGGAACTTCCGCATTAACAATTCTAGTTGCCAAACCTTCAGCAACAGCTGTTTTACCAACGCCGGGTTCTCCGATAAGTACAGGGTTATTTTTTGTACGACGTGCCAATATTTGAATTACACGTTCAATTTCTTTTTCTCTGCCTACAACAGGATCAAGTCTGAGTTCCTGAGCTGCAAGAGTTAAATCTCTGCCAAATTCATCCAAGCTCGGGGTTTTTGTTTTTCCGCCCGAAGATGAAGAAGAACTTGAAGAACCTGATGAAACCGATTGAGGTTTAGATTCACCAAGCATTTTAACAACATTGCTTCTGATTTTATTCAGGTCAACACCAAGATTTTCTAAAACTCTTGCTGCAACACCTTCACCTTCTCTAATTAAACCTAACAATAAGTGTTCGGTTCCAATATAATTGTGTCCGAGTTGTCTTGCTTCATCCCAAGATAATTCCAAAACTCTTTTAGCTCTAGGTGTAAACGGTATTTCAACCGCAACAAAACCTGAACCTCTGCCAATGATTTTTTCAACTTCAGCTCTGGCATCTTTTAAAGTTACACCCATAGATTTTAAAGTCTTAGCTGCGACACCCGTACCTTCACCGATAAGACCAAGTAAGACCTGTTCAGTTCCGACAAAATTGTGTCCTAAGCGTCTGGCTTCTTCTTGAGCGAGCATTATAACTTTTATAGCTTTCTCCGTAAAACGTTCAAACATTTAATTTTTTACTCCTATTCTCTCTCAAAGTATATATATATATTACATAAAAAACAAAAAACTTTCAACCTTTTAACAAAAAAAATAAACAAAGTGGTTGACAATTAATTTTGCTTATAATAATATAAAAAACGTGAAAGAAATATACATGCTCCCATCGTCTAGAGGCCTAGGACAACACCCTTTCACGGTGTAGACGGGGATTCGAATTCCCCTGGGAGTACCATATTATAAGAAGGCACCTTTAAGGTGCCTATTATTTTGAACAGGCTTGATATTTCAGCGGTTCGAAAATTACTTAAGTCATAAGTTAAGCCTTTTGGAAAAATAAGTCTTTGCAACCGTTGTCTTATATCTAAACTTCCATTAAGCCATACTTCGTCTAGATTTGCTACTACATTACATGTATATTTTAGGCATTTCGTAAGGTCTTCTTCCGTATCTGAAAGGGTAGAGAGTTCATATTCAACCTCTTTTATCTGTGAATTTAATTGCTCCGATTTAAACGTATAGTCCGCTTGCGATATAGAGCCGTCTAACTTATAATCTATTAGTTTGCTTTTAGTTTCCTTTAATTTAATAAGTCTTTTATCTAATTCATTTGACTTATTTAGCCTATTTTCAGTTCTTTGGTTATGAACATCTTCAACTGTTAATTGAAATAAATCAAGAAATTCGGATGCTGGTTTTATTTCTTTCAAATATTCTACAAATACTTTATGTAATCTATCTACTGGTATTCTGAAGTTTATTGAACAATCTTTATTATAGCAATGATAATACGGATATTTTTTACTTCTTCCTTTTGATGGACTACCTGATAACGGTTGGTTGCAATTCGGACAAGTAATGAACTGGCGGAGCGGGTATTCGGGATTGTTCCTTTTATAGCCTGATATTATTGGCTTTCTTCCCTCTAATATTGCTTGTACCTTGTTAAAAATTTTGTCAGATACGATTGGTTCGAAACTTCCTCGTATTGGTTCTTCCGACCATTTTCCCTTTACCATGTAACCGATATAAAATGGGTTCCTTAGCATATGGTTCATTGTAGAAGCTTGCATCTTAATACCATTTTTCTCGGCATATTTTATTAGCTGTGTTTGTTGGTATAAACCTGTTGAAAATTTTTCAAAAATTTTAGTAATAATCGGAGCGGTTTCGGGGTCAGGAATAACCATACCAAATTTTCTCGTATATCCTTTCGGAGTTTTCCATAACCAATTTCCTTGTTTAAAAGCTTCTTTCATGCCTGCTGTTACTCTTTCAGATTTTTGGTCATTTTCAAATTGAGCAAAAGCTCCCAACATATTCCGAGTTAATTTTTCGGTTGCGGACTCACCGTTTACTTCCGTTGCAGAAAGTACCCGAATATTTAATTTATTAAAATAATTAGTAAGAGAATAAAAATCCTCCATATTACGTGCTAATCTATCAAGTTTCCATACAATTAGTACATCTATATCTTTTTTGTTTTGGAAACAGTATTTCATCAATTTTTGCAATTCAGTTCTATCAGTTGTTTTTGCACTTTCACCTCGTTCTTCATATACATTAAGAATTGAATAATTATTATCGATTGCGAATTTTTTACATTCCTTGTCTTGGTTTGATAAACTATATCCGCCTTCGGCTTGTTCTTTTGTTGATACTCTTGTATAAATTAAAGCATTTTGACTCATTGTTTCTCCTTTCACAAAAGCGGATTTTACTCCGCTTTGCTTGCCTTTCTTAATTTTGCCTCTCTAATACCCGCTTTAATCCGTTCACTTCTAACTTTCCATTCATACTGTTTAAACGCATTTTGAATAGTTTCTAACAATTCTTTAGATGCTGTACTCATACTCAAAGAGTTAAATACATCTGTCAGTAAATTTTGGTTTTTCATTTTTCTTTCCTTTCTGCCGATATCGGCACAACATTTTTGCAATTATTTAGGTAATCTTCTACCATAACAAATGCAAATTGGTACATTAAATCCCTAACATTTTCAATTTCATCGTCAGTTAGGTTTTTTGAATAATTTTTTAGGCATTTGCGGCACGCCTTAATACTAAGCATAGTTATCTATCCTTTGCAGTTGTATTAAGGTTCAGATGGTTTCCGTTGCCTTAAGATATATTCGTAATAACCGCCAAATTACTCGGAGGGTTTCCGTTATAATTTAGCTCAATATTGAGTCTTCTTCGCTTAATGTTTTAATTTCTCCATTTTGCAAAGATATTCTTATTTCTTTAAAACTTTTTTCATCAAGATTTTCGATGTATTTGATAAAATCTTCTTTAGAAATACTATGATTATATTTTTTAGGTTTAATAAGTAAACCATTAATATTTTTCTTTAAACTAATTTCTTTACATTCATCATCTATTAAACAATCCGCTATTGCACTCAGATTACCTCTATTTTGCTTGTTTACAACATCACAGGTATTAACTGTCATGTTATATTCTTTATGAGGCATAAACGGCATACAGTAGTCGTAAAAAGGAAGAATTAAAACAGGTTTACAACAGCTTTTATCCATTTTTAAATTAATATAAGCAGAGTCCTCAAGGAACAAAGATGCACTTCCGTCAAATTCTACAATAATAACGACTTTTCTTGTTGTCGCACATACATTTAAAAATGTTTCAAATAAATACTGTCGTTTCGTGTCGTTTAATTCAAAAATATCAGTCAGTGCTTTTTGTATTTGAATATTAGACATTCCATAAGTTTTTAAATCCTGAATAATCCGTAACCGAACGACATCTGCAAGTGAAAATAACCGCCACCCGTTGCTACTCTCTCGATGTTTAACCAGTAATCCTTTTGCATCCCAGTCATTTAATTTTCGTGATGTTATTTCAGGTATTAATTTAATAATCTGTTGCGGATAGTAACGAGGTTTATTAATATTTTCAACTTCTAATAAGACTTTTTTATAATCTATAGTTTCAACTATGTTATCAAATTCCAAAAGGGAATTAATTTGTAAAAATGTCTTTTGACTTATGGAACTTGGCTTTTTAGAACTTGTCATATTAATAACCTCTTTTTAAAATTATACACTAATGTATATTTTTATATTGACATAGTTAAAATATACATGCAAGTATAATTCTTCGAAGTTTTAATAAAATTTTACAAACTCCACCGTCAGCCACCGTTAAATTAATCAACAAGAGCTTTTATAATTCTATAAGCATCTTTTACTCGTTCAGGATTATCTTTTAAAATTGTTGTGATTTCTTGAATTAAATCATCAGCGGGTGCATATTGTGCAAACTGAAATACATCAAAGTACCCGACATTCAATACCCGCATAATATTTTCTAATGTAATAAATGATGGAAAATTTCTACCATTCTCAATATTACTAAGTGATGTTGGTTCAATTCCTGCTTTCTCTGCCAGAACTTCTTGGCTTAGTGAAGCTCTTTTGCGTAATTCTTTTATTCTTAACCCTAATAATTTTCTGTTATCCACTGTTAATACCTCAATTTAAGCATTAACATCATGGTATTAAATTAAAATGTTAATTTACATAAATTCAAAATGGAGTTTTGGCTTGATTAAATTGTTTCAGTTGAGATATAATCATTTTGAATTAGAGATTTTAGTTATTTTTACAGTTGAACTTGAAAGGAGAACGCAATGAGTTTATTATTGTGTCATATTGCTAATAGTGTTGGAACATCAACTGAAGATATTGCAACAATGAGTCTGCATTATATCCTACAAAATTCGACAACTGCTCGTGATACTTTATTGGACTATATCGGAACTGAATTAGGTCTCCCGTTTGAAAAAGATTTACATTTTGAGCTTCAATCATGCGGAGAAAATCTTGAAAGACCTGATATGTCTTTAAGGAATACGCATAATGATGAAATCCTTATTTTTGAGATGAAGTTTTGGGCAAATTTAACTGATAATCAACCAAATACCTACCTTGAACGCTTGGAGAAAAAGGGTGGGAAAGGACTTATATTTGTATGCCCTAAATCAAGGATTATATCTCTTGTCGAAGAACTTGCTACATCGGCAAATTATGAAAAGCCTCAAGGAAGATTATTGCTAAAAGACGGAAAGCCGCCAATGCTTGTTTTGTCGTGGGAAGAAGTACTTGCAAAACTCGAAAATGTTTTACAAGGTGATGCTTTGTATAATGATTTATTACAGTTAAAAGGTCTTACTGGAGAAATGGATAATCAGGATTTTAAACCGTTTACGGCAGGCGATTTAAATGTTAATATGGCAAACCGCATTATTGATTATTACAGAATTGTTGACAAAATTGCAGACAGCCTTCTAATTCATAAAATCTGTAATTCAAAAGGGCTTAAAGCCTCTCCGCAAAAAGGTGGGTACTGTCGCTACTTAAGAATAGAGAATCCTTCGACTGGCTTAAGCATTCAATTTAGTTGTAATTTATGGCAAAAAGGGATTTGCGGAAAAACAACTCCATTTTGGATGACATTTAAGACTATTGATGAAAACAATAATTGGGTTGCATATTCACCAAAACTCCGTTACAACTTGGATGATAAGGGCAAAAAATTCATAATTGAAAAATCTGATAAGTCAGATATGCTGATTGTACCGCTTTATCCAAAACGCAATACAAATGAGTTTGAAATGGTTGATGACTTGATAAAACAAGCAAAAGAGTATATTGACCTTCTTTAGGCTCTATCAAGCCAGTATGTTTTTACTTTACAGCGAGGGTCATTAATTAAAGCTTTATTAAGTACCCAAGTAGTTTCAAGCGGGTCTCCCATCGTCCAGTATTGATAATCTTCGATACAAAGCATTGTGTAAATGCGTTTTTGAAATTTTGCTCGTTCGCCGTTTTGTCGGATAAATATAACAGCATCCTCAAAGGCCTTTCGTTCAGCTTTGCAGATGTCGCAGTTATTTGTGCATTTCCCCTCAACCTTTGTCTTTTCACAAGGAAAACTCAAAATGTATTCATGCGGAGCAAAGTTTTCAAAAGTCTTTGCATTTTTCCAAGTCTTACTACTGATATAATTTGTAAAATCTTCTAATGAATAAGTCATACTAATATATTACACTACTTTAGTTATAAATACAAATTTGAAATGTAGTTTTATCTTGACAATACAGTTTAAATTTGTAATATGAGGATATAAAGGGGTGAAATTTATGAAAAAGTTTGTTATATTTTTATTTCTTATGTTTAGTTTACAGTTGGTTACAACGGCTAAAGAAAGTGGTTGTGGTATCGAAATATACAAAATTTATAATACTAACCTAAAAATGCCTTTATTAATTACTAATGTTGAAGCTGCTTCTCCTGCTGATACGTTAGGATTAAAAGCGGATAATTTAAAAGATTAATACTAAAGAAACAAATACAATGACTTTAGAAGAATGTCTGTCTATTCTTAATAGGAATAAAGAAGTAAAACTTGAAGTTTCAGAATTTGATTTTTCTAATAAGCAAACTTTGACTATAAAAAATAAAAAAGGATTTTCTACCCAAAAAGCAGACTTGAAAATTCCTCTTAAAAATTTGTCTAAAAATCGTATTTATCCAATACTAAAACATGAAAATTCTCTCGAAAACTTATTATCTCAATATTTTTATACAAGAAACCCTGATTATAAATGGAGTAATCTAACAAATAAAGAAATCGATAATGAAGACATTAAAAAAATACAAAAACCTTATCAGGCATACCTAAATAACAAAAACAATATGGAATTTAATAAAAAACTTTATGATGGAATAAACACATTTATAAAACAGTATAAAGAAATAAATGAATGGGAAATTAATGACTTGAAAAACATTTTAGTTTCGTATGATAAAATATCTGATACCGCATCCGAAGAGGAAGTTATAAATGATGTAAAAAAGCTAAATATAACTAATTCAGAATATTTTATTAATAATTCTATAAACAGAAGAAAAGAAAGAATAAAAACTTGGACAACAATGGCTAAAGACATTAAAGATTATAGTGTCGCTTACGAAACAAAACGGGAAAAAACAACTTCAAAAATTACTACCCCATATTTTATAGATAATGTGGATTTTAGAGAAATCCTTTGGGGATGGCAAATGCAAAAACAACCTCAAAAGAATGGTATTTATGTAATATCTTCAGGAACAGGAGCATACATATTACAATCTGTTAGCGGGGGGTTTTTGGTAACTGCTCAACCGACTAGATTGTCAGTCAATCCAAGAATAATTTATATATTATCTAAGAGGCAGTATGCTGATAATGATTGGATTAAAGACAATTTGTTTATGGTTTTTGACGGCTATTACAGTTATAAAAATGCACTCGGAATTGTAAATAAGATTTACAAATTTAAAGAAATCCCGCAAGAAGAATATTGGAACAGAATTAGACCGCAAAAATATTATTTTATTAACTTTTAATCAGAATTTCTTTGTATTACCGGTTGATATAGCCAATCTCCATTCTCTTTAATATAACCCCAATAATTTTGTAAGTAATCATAATTTAATGCATCTAAAATTATGGATGCATCATTTGTAGAAAAATAGCTATCTTCCGTTAGTTCAGAAGAAAATAGTAATTTACAAAGCTTCCAAACAAAAGACTTTTCTATTTCTTCTTTGCTTTTTAAATTATAAACTCGTTCTAAATCTTCTATTGTTGGAAGATAAAATGTTTGCTTTTCTGTAATGTGATTGTCACTAAAATAATATTTTATAAATATATGCATCAAACTATATATTGCAATTAAAGTATTATCTGCCCATAATTCTACATTAAACCAATAGTAATAATCATCATAGCATGAATGATTAGGTCTGTTTCTGTAATCCCAATACTCTTTGCACAATGCTGTTTCTGCTAATAACTGGGCATAATTATTAGCTTTTTCAATATTTACTAATTTATCATAATATAATTGCGGGATAACAATCTTAAATTTATGATTTCTTGCGTAATAATAAGCGTCTTCACTAATTTCTTCATTTTCATATCTTCTTGGACGTTTCCAATTTTTAATATCATCAAGATACATTGAGAACCTTTCTAAAATAGGAAGATGTTCTCCTCGCTTGCGTGCAAATAATTCTTCTAATTCTGCTTTTATGCAACACTCATCTTTTGGTGTGTTTCTATCCGAATTTCTTGAATATATCCATTCTTTCCTAACTGTAACTTTTTTGCCATCAGATTTCTGTGCTTGGCACTCTTTATTCAAAACATACGGTAATTCCCTAGCAACTGGCATAATTTTTATAATATCAATATACCCGCAATCGGTTTGTTCTCTGATTAATTCAATATTTGGAATAACTGACATATAATTTCTTAAAGTTTGAATAACATCAGCACTTTGTCGGCAATTATTATCTGCACTTACATCATGAATTATTTTCTCTTTTGTAGATTTATCTTCTTCTATACCAATGACAATATACCTGTCAAAACTATCTGTAAGCGAGTTACTCATACATAATATGTCGTGTATCATATCAACTTCGCCTAATTTATCTTTAGAGTACCACTCTCGCTTAAAATCTATGTAATCATTTTCTACCGATGCCGACAAATTATCCCAAAGCATTACTATTCTCCTTTGATTTTAAATATTTATGTTCTTCTTCATTTGCAATTTCATGCATTAAATCCATAAGAGTAAACTCTCTTTTATTATTCCAATCGCAAATATAACCTTGCGGAATAACAAAATTATTATCAAATTTTTTACAAATACCGAACATTTTTCTCCAATAATTGTATAGGCAAACATCCGCTATAATATATTCACCATCATCTACAAAGGTACAATAATGAGCAAATTTTGGTACTATTGTGGTACAAGCAAGAGATTCTTTACCCATTTTACAATGGTACCAATCATTATCACCTTGCATAATCCAATTTCTAAATCCATCAAATTCCGAACGCAAAACATAATCTTTTCCCATCAATTTTGCTAAAGAGTTTAAAGCAATTTTACCAAAAGTCCGAGAATCAGCCTCTCTATTAAAAACATATTTAGGTGCAAACCTATTCTTTTTATTCTCTTTGCTAGGTTTTTTGTTAAATCCATGGACTAAACGTGCTATTATGATTTCAGAAGTGCGAAAGGTTTTTACTTCTAAATTATTTGCAAAGAACTCATTTGCTTGGTCGGATACTATTCCTACATCAAGTCGTTCAATCCCTCCTATCGCTTTGGGAAATATATGTTCTCGCTTGTTAAATGTCAAACCAACTTTGTCTTTATAATAGATACATTGCACAATATCAGTTCCTCTTAAATAAATTATACAATAAGTATAGAAACAAAATTTTGTACAATCTTATTTCAAATTAAATACTCTTGTAAAAATCTAGTATAATATATTGGAAGGAGACAAAAAATGATAAAAATTCAAACTGAAGACGCAAAAAGATTACAAAAAGAATGGGGAGACAAACCTTGCCATCATCCAGCTTGGGGCAAAGAATGTTATCTTGCAACTACAACAGGTGATTACGTTTGTTTGCAATGTGGATTAACTGCGAGTCCTGACTATTATGAAATCTTACGCAATATTCCTTAGCTCATAAAAATTGTTAAGTTCTATTACTATTTGGTTCCAACTATTTTTCACTAGGGGTACCATTTAATAAGCGCCGTTAAGGCGCTTTTTTAGTGTGTTCATTTAATCTTGATTATACGTATTAAAATTATTCTAACGGATTATTCAAATTTTCATAGAAAAAATACTGTTTTTTCGGCTGTTTAACTTTTTTATCTAACGGTTTGGAATCTATATTAAGCGTATCAATAAGTTTCAGATTAAAACGTTTATTTATATATTCATCTTTAATCACGCAACGTGAAAGATAAGGGTAAACGTCATCATCATCTGAGTCTGTAATATATTTATTGGTATTATCAAGATAGTAACATGGGTTATCTAAGTGTTTGCGAAGTTTTATCTCGCCTTTTGGTCCAAGATAAGTTTCTTTCTTGCGCTGTTCAAACTGCTGAATATATGATGATCTTTGTTCATTATCAATAAATACGATGATGTTGTATTTGTCTATATTTATATTTTCAATGTTCTCATATAAGCCTAAATCTATATCATAACCTTTGTTTTCTAATAATTTTATTAAAATTAAATCATCTCCCATATTAGAGAAAAGTAAAATTTTATTTTTGTTATCTATTCAATAAATCTTTTTAACAGGCAAGGTTCATTAATATAAAAATGTTTGTAGTCATTTCTGTTTAAATAATCAATTTGGTTTATGTAAGCCGCACAAACACCTATTTCTCTAATTTGTGTTATAGGATAACCAAGTTTTATATATTTTACTATTCTGCTGAAAGGTCTTGCCCAAAGATGGGTAGAAACTAATGTAAGATAAAACATTGCAAATATAAAAATAATAAATTTATAAAGATTAAATTTTTTAGAATAAGAATATGCCAATACAGGTGCTGATATTACACAGAAAGACATTAAAAATCTTATGCTGAATATCATAAATGCAAGCTGATATGACATTGTACAAATATTAATAATGAAAATAACTGCAAAAAGGAATAAGAACAACGGAATTCTTTTTCTGCAAAATACTGGTTTAATCAATGCCCACAAAAGACATGGAACAAATACTATTAATCCTAAAACTCCCAGCCCCATAAGAGGTTCAACTAAGGTTTGGTTAATAACTTCTGGTCTTGTATACAGCCCGTCTCTAATGGTTGAAAATCCCAAAAGATACAAAAGAGAATCTCTTATACCCTGAATATCAGTTCCGTAATATTGCCCCCATTTAAACCCTGAAAAATCAAAAAACATAAACATGTATTTGATAAAGTTTGCAGGAATTGCCCTTAAACCGTAAAGATTTTCGTGCACAGTCATGAAGTATTCACTGCCTATGGGATTTCCATAATTTATAAAGTTTAAAACATAATTATAAGAAGAAAATATTATAAAGTTAATTAAAGCAAATCCAAGAAATTTAAATAGTGGTTTATAAAAATATTTCTTATTGCAGTAAACTGATATAACAATCATAAATAAAGCTGTTCCCGGAATTGCCAAAAAGGCAGTACTTTTAGTCCCTACGGCAAGTGCATAGGATAAAGCCGACATAAAAACAGGAACAAGTTTATTTTCATTATTGCCTTTCCAAAACAAATACATTGAAGCAAGTATAAGTCCCGCTATTATAATATCGGTTTCAGTTCCTGCAACCTGGCATATAACTGATGAGAAAGATGAGAGTATAAATATAGTCCATAGCTTTCTTCTCATGCTTAATCTCATTAAGGAAAGAATTCCGTATAATGAAAATACAGCTGTCAGGTACCCTGCAAATGAGACAAATCCAACCCAAGCGGAACGTTTTATAAACATTAATATCCAGGCGTAAACTATTTCTGAATTTATCGGAAGTATTAAATTCCGCGTATCAGGAATTTCAAAGTGATTAAGATTATGGTTGCTAATCCAAAACAAACTTCTTAATACGTGATAAGCACCTGCATCGGCATTGATTACCGGCATGAAGCTTGCAAGGAATAACGCGGAAGATATAAGTATTAGAAATCCTATTGATAAAATAAATATATATTTATCTTTTCTTATTGCTTTCCAAAATTTATGGAAAAAATCTTTTACGTTCGGAATCCATAAAGGTCTGTTTTTTTTATTCCATATAAATATTGAACCGCTAAGAAATATAACGTTAAGTATCAAAACTCCAACGTGTGAAATGGCATTGAGTAATGATAAAATTTCTATTGTCAAAACTACATTTGCAAAAGCAGTCAATAATATATATATGAATCCTTCTAATGATTTTTTATCAGTAATAATTGAAGTTATAAAATAAGATGATAAAAATACCATCAAAAAAGATATTAAAAATAAAATCATAAACCTTTCACTCTCCCTTACAAAATCGTAGCAAAATAAGATTTTTTTTGCAAGAAAACACTTTACATTTAATTTCTTTCATTTATAATTGGTATATGACTATTATTAATCAATACCGACGAATTGTAAGTAAATGGAAAGGCTTGTTATAAGCACGCTTACTTTTTGTCGTGAAATAGATTTTAAACAAGACCTTTCTGATTTGAAAGGTCTTGTTTTTTGTTAATAATCGTTAATATTCAGCCTGTTTATGGCAATAAAAAAAATTCAGAGTATTTAAGAAGAAAAGTGAAAGGTAGAAATATGCAAAGATATATCCGACGAAACTCAATGATCAAGGCAAATGCCCCAATTGTCAAATTAATGAACTTAATTTGGGGTCTATAATACGATTTTTGAGCGGCAATAATATTGCCCGGAAAGGAAACCATGATACCCGCAATTACTGCAAGTAAGATATATTCAACATTAGGAAATAATAACTCATTAGTACCCCTCGCCATTAAAGACGTTGCTAACAGTCTTGGATTGACGGCAGGCTCATATGTTACAGGCGATGCACTTGAAGGCAAAGACAGATTTTTAGATGAATTCGGAACACAGGCTATTTGGCTTTTAGGAATACCGGGATATAAGAAATTAACAGATTTAACTTTATATAAACTTTGCAAAATTGATCCGAATTTTGATGTAAGAAACCTTTCAAAAAAGAGAAGTAAGCTTTTAGAAAAGTCAATTAAGTATGCTGATGAATCAATTAAAGGCAGTATACTGGAAGCTGTTAAAAATCCTAAGTATACTAAAAACCTTGCAATGACCAAGTTTGTAACTTCAACTGCTCTTGCAATCGTTTCATATATAGGGCTTACAAAATACAGACATTTACAAACAAAAAAAGCTGCTGAAAAAGAAATTATTGAAGAAATGAAGAACCAAGGTAAGCAGCTTGACGTTAACTCTGAAAACTATAATTATGACAAGTCTGTAATTTCATCTAAGGCATTTAAACATGTTCATAAAAATGTTGATAAACAACCGTCTTTCACCGGAAGTATACAGGATTTTATGTTTAACCCTGTTAAAAACCTTATGATTTTAGATGGTGCTATTACCACTGAAAGACTTGCAGATTCAAGAAACAAACAGGAACTTATCGGTTATACAATTAAAGAAGGTACTGTTTGGGCGTTTATGTATTTCGCAAGCAAACCTATTCAAAAATTCCTAGAAAATTCAGTAGAAAAGAATAAACAAAAACCTGCTTCTATTGATTTGGATGCTAGAGTTATCGAATCAGAAGAACTTAAAAATGCGTTTAAAAACGGCGAACTTGCCGCAAGTACTAAAAAAGTATTGAGCCTGCAAAAGCAAGAAGATTTGCTGGATTATATACACAACAATCCTGATGATTTCGTTGTTAAAATGGCTAAAAAATCAGATGTTATTCCTGTGTTGAAAAACGTGAAACAGCCTGACAATGTAGATTATAGAAAATTTATCGACCTTGATGACTTTAAGGGAACTGCTGAAAAGTTGGATAAACTTTATAATAAATTTGAAGAATTTAAAAATGCAAACGTAAAAGAAAAGACACTTGAGGCATTCTTAGATAATGTTAAAAAATTAAAAAGAAAATCAATTCTGAAAAACATGGGTGCTTGTATCGCAGCACTTGGAGTTCTTGCTCCATTGATTATGATTGCTATAAGGAAAATAGACAAGGATAATAATGCATTTCAGGTAAAAGAGGACCTTAAAAAGGAATTAATTGCTAAGGGTAAGATTTAAACTTTGTGCTGCTGCAAATCCTGTTGACCAGCAGTTTTGAAGGTTATACCCTCCGCAAAAACCGTCTATATCCATAACTTCTCCGCAGAAATAAAGCTTTGGAACAATTCTTGATTCAAGAGTTTTTGGATTAATTTCTTTTAAGTCAACACCTCCTGAAGTGACGACTTCGCTGTCAGGTATCGTAGATACAGCAGTAATTTCGAAATTTTGCAGTTTGTTTAAAATTTTGTCGCGTGTTTTACCGTTTATTTTGTGACATTTTTCATCTGGATTAATACCTAAAGAATTTAATACATACTCTGCAAAAGATTTCGGTACATAATCAGCTGTCAAATTTTTAATGCTTTTGTGAGGATTTTCATTAAGCGCTGACTGAAAATCTATATCTCCGATAAAATTGAATTTAAGCTTATAAGGGAAGTTATCTCTTGCTCTTATGGATGAAATTTTATATATTGCCGGTCCGGAAACTCCCTGATGTGTAAATAAAACATCATTTAAACATACCCCGCTCAATGAAGAAAAATCTTCTTTTGTTTTTAAACCCGCCAGAGCAGGTTTGGGCTCTATAATGTTATGCCCTAAGTATTTTATAATATTGTATGAAGAATGACCGCCGATAGATATTACTGCGTAATCAAAATTATAGCTGCCCATATCTGTTACTACTTTAAATGAGTCGTCAATTCTCAATACTTTTTCTTTGACAAATTTAACTTTTTTCAAAGCGTTTAAAAAGTTTTCTCTGACATCTTTTGAACTGTCTGAAACAGGAAAAATTCTCATATCATCCTGAGTATATGTCGGCACTCCTATTTTTTCAAAAAACTCGATAGTGTCGCTTGTGCTGAATTTTGAAAATACGGAATATAAAAATTTTTCTCCTCTCGGATATGATTTTGCCAGTTCTTTAAAATCGTATTCAGCGTGTGCAAGGTTGCATCTTCCACCTCCTGTTGGAAGCAGTGTTCTTAAAGGCGAAGAAAAATCAAAAACTGTTACGTCAAAATTATCCTGTAAAAAATATGCGCAAATGCAGCCTGCAGGACCCCCTCCAATAACAGCAACTTTAGATTTCAACTCTTGTACCATATAAAAATACCATTTCAGGATTTTCTAAATCACTGTGTAATTCGGAAATAGTTTTGTGTAAAACAGGATGTTCGAAATTAGGTATTAATTCTAACAACGGAACAAGTGTAAATGCTCTCAAATGAACAAACTTATGAGGTATTGTCAGGTTTTCGCAGTTAACAATATCTTTGTTATAAAAAAGAATATCAATATCAATAGTCCTGTCTGAATATTTGGAACCCTCAGGACGTTTTCTGCCTAGCTGCTGTTCAATTCTCTGACATTCTAAAAGAAGTGTCTGAGGTAATAAGCTTGTTTTAATTTCTACAACAGCATTAACAAACCAGTTTTCAGAATCCATATTCCAAGGCTCTGTTTCATAAAAAGCCGAAGTTCTTATAAGGCTGATACCGTCTACCGCACCAAGTAAACTTGTTGCTTGCTGAACGTAGCCTATACGATCTCCGAAATTTGAACCTAAACTTAAATATGCTATTGCCATAAGTATATTTTAGGGCTTTTCACAGGTGTTGTCAATATAAATTATTAATTATGCCATTAATTTTTTTTAGTATATAATTATATATGAAATGTTTATATATGGATTTTTATCAACACTGTTTTTTCTTATAAGTTTACCGTTCTATGCATTGGTAAGAGCTTGCCGTGGGAAATTTATTCCCGGCTGGAAAGAAAAAATGGGTGATTTTAAATCACCTGAATTAGGTGATAAAGTTATTATGTTTCATGGTGTGTCAGTAGGTGAGGTAATAGCTTTAGAAAATTTGATTAAGAAAACTAAAGAATCATTTCCTGACTATAAAATTGTAATAACTACCGGAACAAGCACAGGACAAGAAATTGCGCATAAAAAATTTGACGGTATAGCAGATTATATTACCTATTTCCCGTTTGATATTACTTTTTCGGTTATACTTTTTTTGAAAAAAATAAAACCAAGTGCGGTTCTTATTGCAGAAACAGAATTATGGCCTACATTTTCATACTATTGTAAGAAGAACGGCATACCTTTGTATGTTATTAACGGAAGAATTTCTGATTCAACATTTAAGTCTTACAGATTAATGAAGTATTTCTTTAAACAATTTTTGAAAAATTATACTCAAATTCTTACACAAAGCGAAGAAGATAATGAAAAATTTATAGCAATCGGCGCACCGTCTGAAATTACACATGTAATGAAAAATCTTAAATTTGATGTTAAAAGGCTTGACTGCGACATTAACATAGGTAAAGGAAATAACCGTGTTATTATTGCCGGCAGCACACACAAAGGTGAAGATGAAATTGTTTTAAATTCTTTTGTTAAATTAAAAAAAGAATTCCATGACATTAAACTTTTGCTTGCGCCAAGACATTTAAAACGTGTTGAACAAGTATCGGAACTTGTTGAAAAAACAGGCTTGGCATGGGGGCTACGTTCCGATAAAAAAGATTTCTCAGATAATGATATTGTTATTTTAGATACTATGGGCGAATTAAGCAAAATGTATTCAATATGTGATTTCGCTTTTATTGGTGGCAGTTTTAATAAAACAGGTGGGCACAATCCTCTTGAAGCAATTGTATATAATAAACCTGCAATCTCAGGTCCTTCTATTCATAATTTCAGAGATATTTACTGGATATTAACACGTTCAAAAGCAGGTAAAGTTGTAAAAACCCCTGACGAATTAACATCATACATGCATGATTTATTGTCTGATAAAGACTTTTACAATGAAAGCTGTAATGACTGTAAAACAATATTCTCATCACAGCAAGGTGCATTAGAAAATGTTGTAAATATTTTGAAAGGTCTTTTAACCCCTGTTAAATAGATGATTTTGGATGTTTTACTTCCTCTGTTCGTATGATTATTGTTACAAAATGTAAAGTTTTTTGTTATTATAATTAAAGATTTCCCATAAATGTGCCGTTAGGTATAACAAGGAAACAAAGCGAAAGGGAAAATGTCATGGGAATGGCAGCATCACAGGCTAGGTTCTTAGGGCTTACAGCCAGAAAGACAAATACTGAATATGAAGGCCAACAGATTAACCAACAAAGAACAACTTTGGGTAATCAGTCTGCTAACTATTACAATCAGCTGCTGGGCATGACAGTTCCTGTTCCTCCATCAGTTGCAGATTATACTAAGACTGTTTACACATTTGAAGATGGTTCTTTAAACAACTCAATCAGCTCATTGATTGCTCAAAAAGACGGTACTTATTTAATCAGCTATACATCTTCTTGGAAGAATGATTTTGCAGTAGTTTCAGCTACTCCTTCTATCTATACAAGAAAAGAGAATGATGACGGTTCTTTCTCTTACTTTGTAGGAGCAAAAGAACTCAGACAGTTAGGAAAAACTTTAACTCAGGATGATATTGATAAAGATGAATATTTAAGCACTTTATCAGCTACTCAAATTGCTAATTTGCAAGAAGAAGAAAAGAAATATCTTGAAGAATTAAACCAAAAATACGGTACTGCTGACTGGCAGGTAAGATATGTTAAAAACAAATCAACAGGAACCTGGTCTCCGTATTTTGTAAAACAAAGCGTTCTTGATGATGCAATCTACAATGAAACAGGTTCATCTCAAAGCAATATGCCTACATATACAGTAGGTTCAGCAACAGAAACCGAAGAAATTAAAGGTGTTACAGCTCGTTTAGAACAAGATGCAACAGGTCGTATCATTAATATCACTCTTAACCCCGGTAAAGATGATGAAGTTACTTATGCGGTAACTACAAATACAGTAACTGACCAGGCTGCGTATGACGATGCTATGAACCAATACGAATACGATAAATATGAATATGATCAATCAATTCAAAATATCAATGCTAAGATTGAAATTGTTCAAGCAGAAGATAAAAACTTAGAATTAAGATTGAAACAATTAGATACAGAGCAAGATGCAATCCAAACAGAAATGGATGCTGTTCAAAAAGTTATTGAAAAGAATACAGAATCAACATTCAAAACATTCGGGTAAGCTTAGCTTGCCTCTCCACTCAAGCGGAGGCAGTGCGTTTTCAAAAACTTTTAAAGACAAGCTTAAAATTCTTAAATATCGGGTTCTACCAGAGCCCGATAAGGAAAAATCTGATTTGCTCTGTTTTTAATGTGTCAAATAATATTATTTATCCGGCTTTTAACGTATGCTATAAGCTGATAAAAATTTGTTTCCTTTCCCTTTTTCCCTTAACGACTGAATATAAGTCGTTTTTTTTATTCTGTTTGAATGGATAAATTCATAATTTCAATATCATCATAATCAATATATGCTGTTTGTTTCATATTGCGTCCTGTTTTTATTGTTACTTCATTTATCTGTCCGCTGCGTATTAGATTGTTTGGTATCTTAATTCTTTGACCATCGCCGTTAAGTTGAATTTCAGCTATTTTGGAACCGTTGAAATAAACTTCCGGAGGACTTGCGTAAGAGTTTACGATGCTGTTTTGTTTTAAAGAACGTGCCATTAATGTATCTATTCCTATTATAGAACCTATGACAAGATAATTTGTTTTGGATATTGCATTAGCTGCAATTTGAAATGTTTTGCTGTAAAACGGACCGATTGATTTGGCCCTGAATTCTGATGAATTTGCAGAATTTGGAGAAAAGTTGTCATCTCCTAAATGAAGCATTGCATTTTCAATAACAAGGTCATTAGGTTTGCTTTTTTCTATTCCGACAATAATCGGTCTTGCAGCTGATTTTTCATCAATAGTTAATGAATAAGGCCTGTAACCCTCTTTTTCTACTGATAAAACAGTTGTACCGTCTACTTTAGCATTAAGATTAAATCCCCCGTCAGTGTCAGAATAGGTTGTGTAATTTTGTTTAGGAAGTGTTACTTTAGCATGCGGAACAGGCATATTAGTTATATTGTCAATAATTCTGCTTGAGTTACCTGTTCCTGTTTTTGTTACACCGCCTTCAACTGTTGCTGCCATAACCGCACTGTTAGATATTAAACATATACATAAAATTAATAAAATACGTTTCATATAACCTCAACTCTTTCAAGGATATTCTAACGTTTTGGATTATTAATTAAATTAGCTTATTAGAATTACATATCGGATAATATAAAAAAATAAAAAATTATGATTGAAATTTTAAATGTTTTTGATATTATATGTATATGACAATTAAATTTATGCCGATGTGATGGAATTGGTAGACGTGCTAGACTCAAAATCTTGTGTGGGCAACCACGTGTCGGTTCGACCCCGACCATCGGCAAATCTTTTAAAAGACACTTCTGTGTCTTTTTTTTATGCGCAAAAAATTATGTTGAGCTGTATTTATATGGTATGAAAATATATTCTTATCCCATAAAAATAAATAATTCTTTATATAATACCGCTCATTCACGGCATTCTGTGTCTTTTGGAACAACTTACAGAAATTATATAAATGAAAAAGGGGAGGAATTTAATACAAACAGCTGGTTATTTAGAGATGATTTAGATTGGAAAAGACTTGTTAAGTATGAAAATAATCATTTTAAAAATCTTAACAGAGTAAATGTTGTTGTACTTGCATCGTCTGACGGTTCTGAAGAGTATTCTAAAGTTATGTCATTATCAGAAAATTTGCCTGAGCAGGATGCAGAAAAGTTCTTTCCTATTAAAGGATATGATATTGATTATGAAATGACAAGAGCTTCTAACAGCGGGCTTTTAAATACATCTTTACATGACAGAATGATGCTTCAAATTTATTGTGATGATTACGAGAAATATTTCAAAGAAACTCATGAAAAACTTATTATAAAGGGTGATACTTCATTGCAAAAGCAAAAAACACTTAAAGCGACAAATTTTTTAAAAGACAAAGTACGTTTTGAAAGAGCTGATATGTATAATGTACTCAATAACCTTGACGATAATTCAAACACAATACTTATGTGCAGAAATGTTTTGGGCTACTTTGAGGATGACAAAATTGAAAAATTTATAAAAATTGTTTCCAATAAACTGAAACAAGAAAGCCTTTTTATTATCGGAGAACATGACACAAAATGTTCCTTTATCAGCAGATATTTAAATGAAAACGGATTTGCTAAAGTAATGGAACACGTTTACAAAAGAATATAAATACGGGAAAACAGCAGTGGATTTCTGCTGTTTTCAAATTTTTATAGCTATAAATTTAATTAGTCTTCATCGTCGTCTTCACCGTTAATAACTTTAACTGCTTCAACTCCTCCTTTTTTATAATATGATTCTTCGTCAGGAGCAAGCATTTTTAGCAGCTGTAGAAAGTTACCTACGTGAACTTTTTCATCATCTGCGATTTCATCAAGCAGTTTTTTTGCATCGTCATTGTCAATTGATTCTTTAAGCTGTTCATAAAATTGAATTGATTCAAATTCGGCTGCAACGCTGAACCTGATAGCTCTGATTAGTTCTTCTTTGGTTAATTTTCTGTCACATTTATTCCCTTTAAACGGTGTTCCAAATTCAGGCATAATTTTCTCCTTTTTATTTCTGACAACTATATTTTATTTATAACAGTTGGAAATTACATTGCCCGATAAGAGAGGTATGTTTGGAATAAAATTTTTTTATATTATTTTGTTAATAATATGAAACATTTATACATACTTTGTTTTTTTTTTATTTATTTCTGTTAACATATAAAAAAGCAGTTGACAAAATTTTTTATGTTCACTTTTTATATGTGATGAAATAATAAGGATTTATACATTGCAAAATACAATAACAAAAAATTATACAGTAATTAAACAGAATAGTTTTAAACATTCCGTTGATTCTTCTCTTTTAAATTATGTTGAATTAAGATTAAATAAAATATTTTCAGATGAAGTAAATTCATCTGATTCTATATTCCTAAAAGTTAAACAAAGTGCCATTCATAAGATGGCTTTGTTTTTATCCGGAAGTATTAAAAGATCTTGTTCAATCGGGATTGCCGGAGAAACAGCGAGCGGTAAATCAACAATTGCATATGATATAATTAATACTATTCAAGCGTTTTCTGAAGAATATTGCATTAAAAATGCTATCACAAGAATTAATACAGACGATTATTATTTTGATCGTTCTGATATGGTTAAAGCAGCAGGAAGCTTTGCAGAATTTGCTAAACATTATGATTTGGATGTGCCTGAAGCTTTAGAATTGGAATTGATGAAAAAACATATCAAATCTCTTTTGTTTGGTAATACTGTTTATCTTCCGGAGTATGATATGTCAGGAACAGCAATAAGACGTGATAATGTAAAACTTGCAGTTCCGTCAAAAATTATTATTTCCGAAGGTCTTTTTACTTTGACAGATAAAGTTGTTGATGCATTTGATTTCAAAATTTATGTTGATGTTTCAAGCGACATTCAAAAAGAAAGATTTTATAAGCGTGCTGCCGAAAGAGATTTAGGAGATAGTGCCGATGAAGTTTATACAAATGCTTCAAACAAGGCTAAAACACATATTCATCCGACAGCTCAAAGTGCCGATATTATCCTTTCGGGGGAAGCAGACAGAGCTGCTTACAGAAAGTTTATTAACAAAATCTTATGTCTTGTTCAGGAAGTCCATTTTAAAGAATTAGTTGTTTCTTAATTATTTTATATTTTGTTTTTCTTTGTTGTAACGATATTTTGTGAAAAGGTTTGAAGTACCTGCAATAAAGAAACCCATTACGCCTATTCCGAACAATAACGGTACGCCTGCAATAAGCACTTTTTGTTTTAAAAGTTTTTTATACATTGCATCTGTATTACCACTGTATTTTTCTGCTATTTTTCTTAAATCCTTTAACTCAGGTACTTCAAGTTTCTCATTAATCAATTCTTTGCATTTGCCGTTTTTGTATAAAAGTTTTTTAAATCCTTTTTCAAGCAGCTCATTCCCGCATATTATATAAAAACCGACAAGCGGGAAGCGGAAAAGTGTTTCAAGGAAGTTCTGTTTTCCTCTGTCTTTTGAAGCCCCAAAATATCCTGCTCCCCCTACAAGTACGCAAGAAGTAAGCTGACCTTTGCTGAGTGCTAATTTGCCGTTGTTGTCAGCAAAATCAAGGCTAAAGTATTTATTAAAAAAGTCAGCTTTCTTTTTATTGTCTTTAAAGAACTTTGTTCCAGGCGCAAGTATAGCTTCTGAAATATTTTGAAGAATTTTAGAGGTTTGTCCTTTTTTTACAAGAAGTGCGCTTAATGCAAGACATCCTGCATAAATGCCTGCTGTAAGTTTAATGTGTTTTTTAGCACTCTTTTCAACTTTTTCATTTAGTTTGTCATTTACTTTTTGTTCTTTGTCTAAGTTTGCAATATTATCAAAATTACCTTGTTTAAACATCTTTAAAGTCATTAAATTCTTTATATAATTTAGAGAATATTCAACCAGAGGAATTGCAAGCGCGCTTAGTGCCAGTGCAGCTTTTACCGGAAGCAATTTTTTATTATCGAGTGCTTTATTTGCAATAAGTAAATCTTTTGCGGGTGTAGATATTTGTTTTTTAAGATTTTGAGGAAGCTTTTTGGAATAGAGTTTTCTGAAAATTCCTTCACCTAAGATTGCAGGGCAGTAATATACAAGCATTGATTCGCTTAATTCAAGAAATGAATTTTCAACCAAATCAGCTTTGCTTCTAGCAAACACGGCTTTTGGCGCAAGACCTGTTGCCGTATCCTGAATAAACCTTATGTTAGAAAGTCCTGCGCCTCCTTCTTGTACTGCAACAATTTTGCTTGCAGCTTTTAAGCAAGGACCGATAGTACCTGCATTGGTAAATGATATGTTATTAACGTTATTAGTTTTCATAGTAATTTCCTTTTTATAATCTGACAATACAAAATGACCTGCACAAACAGTACAGGTCATTAATAAATAAAATTATTATCAGCTTATTGCCAGCTTAAAAGACCTGTACTTTCGAACAGGTGCCACCAAGATTGAGTGTTTAAATTTAAGTTTGGCATAAAAATTACTTTCCTTTGTATTGATAGTAACACACAAATTTTAAAAAAGCAACATAGAAAACTTTGCTATACAAGTGTTTAAGGAAGAAAAAAAGATTACAAAAAATTTACAAAACGCAGAAAAATGGCAATAATTGATTTTTTCAGGTATTATATAAATGTTGGAAAATTTACAGACTGGTAGGAGACACCGATTTTGACTAAATTAGCCCCTTATGCTATTACCCATAGTAGTGCGCTGCCTTCTTTTGCTCAAAAACAGAAAGAAGCTGTGAAAAAAGAGACTAAACAGCAGCAATATAATGATCCGTTAATGAGCTGGCCTATAAGAGGTTTGGCTTACTCAAACGAATTGGGAGCCGCGATAAGTGAAGTAGCTCCTAAATTAGGAACTTTGTTATGGTTCCCGGCTATGCTTTATTTTGGTGCTGATATTTATGATAAATATAAAAACGAAAAAACTTCTTATGATCCGAATGCAAAGCGCGGAACAGAGCAGGCTATTTTCCAATTGCTTGCAAGTGTTTTGATGCCTACGGGAGCAGTTATTGCAGGACAAAAAGCGGCATCTGCAATGGGAGTTATGGGAAAAACAGGTCTGTCGCTTCAAACTCAGGAAGAAGTAACAAACTTCTTACAAGAGTTTATGAGCAGACGTCACATTGACAAGTTTAAAGATAATATCCCTGAATTCAAAAAACATTTCGTTGAATCTTTAACTACTAAACGTGAAAATTTAATCAAAGAAACACAAATTAAAAATCCGATTAAACTTATAGGAAATTATTTCTTTGGAAGAAAACATCCTGAATCTATTGCATTATCTGAAAAAGACAGGGTTTTAAAATACGCAGATGAACATATTAACACTATGTTTGATATACATAAAAGCTTAATGGAAAATAAAAAGCCTGCACAATTCTCTGAAAAAATGTGGAAAAAATTTACTAAGTTAAAGGTTAAATTTGCTAAAGATCCTGATTATGCAGATACTTATGTTCGTGATGCAGCTGAACATATAATCAAAAAATTCCAAAAAAGCAAAATTACAAATGCAAAAATCTTAAAAACAATTGGCGGATTTGTGGCATTGGGCTTAGCAATAAAACCTATTGATACTTTTGTTGAAAAAGTTATTATGAAAAAGTATGTAGAGCCAAATTTAAAAATGCTTGATAATTCTGACGTAAAAAAATATAAAGAAAAAGTATTAACTTAAAAAAAGCTCCTAATTTAAGAAGCTTTTTTTAAACCTTTATTTTAACTACAACTTTTTTTACTGAATGTGTTTTGTTATTATAATTTATTTGAGGCATATGTGCTTCATGAGGATAAATCAAAGCAAAGTTAAAGGGAGTTAATTGTACGCTGTTAATAGGTTCATCAGGTGTTTCAAAAAACATAACATCACGACTATCATCATATTGTTCTGATATGTCTAATCCGTCAACAGAAATGTAATCAAGTCCTTCGCTGCCATCTAGAAGCATTTGAATATCTATGTATTTTTTATGAGCTTCAAGTTTACAGTTATCAATATCTTTTGTGTTATAGATATCAATGTTTACGTAAATATTCTCATCAATTTCATAGTGTCCAACGGGTGTTTCTGCTGAAAGACCTGTTAAAAAATCTTTTACATTGGCAGGAATTTCATTATATTTATTTAAATTTTTTATATTATCATAAATCATAAATATTATTCTCTTTTTTATTCTAATTCAGCTAAAGCGCGTTCGTAACTTTCTTTGTCAGGAGCTTTCCCGTGCCAGCCTGCATTATTTTCCATAAAGCTTACACCTTTGCCTTTAGTTGTATTTGCAATAATTACAGTTTGTTTTGGATTTGATTTAGCCTTTTCGATAGCATCATATATTTCATCTAAATTGTGACCATCGATTTCAATTACATCCCAATTAAATGCTTTAATTTTTTCTGCCAGGTTATCTAATGTTTTAATATTTTCTGTACATCCGTCAATTTGCAGACGGTTTCTGTCAATAATTGCAACTAAATTATCAAGTTTTCTGTGTGCCCCGTTCATAAAAGCTTCCCACACACTGCCTTCCTGCAGCTCTCCATCGCCCATAAGGCAGAATACGTTAGCAGGATTCTTGTCAAGTTTCAGACCTGATGCAATGCCGCAGGCTATGGATAATCCCTGTCCCAAAGAACCTGTCGCAACATCAATTCCAGGACAAATAGGCACAGGGTGACCTTGAAGTCGTGAACCTAAAATTCTGAATGTCATTAATTCTTCTTTTGGGAAATAACCAAGCTGAGCAAGAACAGAATAAAGAATTGAAGATGCGTGACCTTTTGATAATACAAATCTGTCACGATTTTCAAAATCTTTTGATTTTGTCCATTTGGGGCATATATTCATACATTTGTGATATAAGACTGTCATAATATCGGCAGCTGATAATGCTCCGCCGATGTGTCCGGACTGTGCATTATAAACCATTTTAACAACATTCTGTCTGTTTTCTTTGCATAATTTTTTTAAATTTTCTTTATCATTTTCGCTTAACATGGTTAAACTCCCTTTGGTATAAATTTCTCTCTTAAAACATTTAAAACGAATAACGGAAGTGTCGGGAATATTCTTTTAAATCTTTGAGGTTCTTTTACGGTTCTGTAAAGCCATTCCAAACCCAGTTTTTGATATATTTCCGGTGCTCTTTGAACCACTCCTGACCATACATCAAAGCTGCCGCCTACTCCTATAAATAATGAATCAGGAAGCATTGTTTTGGATTTAGCAATAAATTCTTCCTGTTTTGGCGAGCCGAGTGCGCATAATACCAAACGCGGCTGCAGATTTTTTAAATCATTCATTACTCTTTCATCATCTTTGAAATATCCGTCTTGAACATATACTATATTAATATTCTCAAATTCATTTTTAATATTTTCAGCTGCTTTTTCAATAATTTCAGGTTTAGCTCCTACAAAAGCAACAGATTTGCCTTCTTTAGCGCAGACTTCAAGCATTTTATGAGCAAATTCAATGCCTGCTATACGTCTTACACTGTTGCCGAGAATTTTTAATCCTATTTCAACGCCTATACCGTCAGGAATAACAAGCTCTGCAGAATTTATAATATCTGCAAAATCAGAATTTTTTCGCGCGTTATTAATCATTTCAGGATTTATTGTAATCACCTGACCTGAAATAGAATCAGCATATTTTACTGCTGTTTCGAAATCAAATGTATCTACATTAAAACCTTGCAGTTTTACAGTTTTTCGGTTCATAGAATTATTATAGATTTAATTAATTATTTTTGCAAGCTTAAACAGATAATCATCTTTTGAACCTGATTGTATTCCTATTGGTATAAAGTTTTCCTTGAATTTTTCAACTGCATATCTGTCTGTCATTCCTGATATATAATCTGTTACAATTCGTTCGATTTTACTTTCTTCGCACATTGGTTTAAGCATATCTGTATACAGGTAGAACAATTCGCGGATGACCTTTCTTGCTTTCTTTTCTTCAAGTTTTGCCGGTGAATCTATATATACATTATCAAACATCCATTGTCTTAATTTTGTTGTGTAATGCCAACCTTCTTCACTCATGGAAACTTGAGGTTTGCCTATGGAGTTTGATACTATTTCGTTAATCATTTTGTTTAAGCGTTTGCTCTGTACTGATGAAAAATAATCTATACAATCTTTAGGCAAATCACTTTCTGCAATTATGCCTGCTCTTATTGAATCTTCAATATCATGATTAATATAAGCTATTTTATCTGCAAGCTGTACAACCTGTGCTTCAGGTGTTTTGGGAGTATAACCCCAGGAGTGGGTTAAAATTCCGTCAATTGTTTCTCTGCAAAGGTTAAGATGTTCTAAAATTTCTACAACTCTCACACTTTGAACGTTATGATTGAAACCGCCTTTTACAAGTTCGTTTAGAACTCCTTCACCGCAATGCCCGAAAGGTGTGTGACCTAAATCATGACCGAGTGAAATCGCCTCAACAAGATCTTCGTTTAAATCAAGGGCTCTTGCTATTGTTCTGCCTATTTGTGAAACTTCAAGTGTATGTGTTAAACGTGTTCTGAAGTGATCATCAAACGGTGATAAAAATACTTGAGTTTTATGTTTCAAACGTCTGAACGCTTTTGAATGAAGAATTCTATCTCTGTCGCGTTGAAATTCTGTTCTTAAAAGAGAAGGTTCTTCTTCTTCTTTTCTTTTTGCGTAACGGCTTTTGGTTGCAAATTCCGATAAGTTATCAATTTCTCTTTGCTCGAGTTTATATTTTATCGTATCTTCTGTTTTAAGCATAATTAAGTCCTTTTTCAGGCATTGTAACAGAAAAGAAAATTAAATGTTATACTTTGTCCGGTTGAGATTTTACTAATGTTTTATTTTTGAATGAAATATCAACAGAATATTTTTTGCGTGTGTCATCGACAAGAACTCCGGCTTTGTTCATTGCCCAGCCTGATAGCAGACCGAATAGCATAGCTTTACCGCCGGAAACCAATCTTGCTGTGCAATAGAGTGATGTTGCAATTGCTCCGATTGCAGGAATGCCGTATTTTAACGATACTGATGTTCTTTCATCTTTGTTTTCGGCATGCCCGAGATAATAACCTACTGCTCCGACAGCACCGATAATTGACAGAACATCAGTAGGAGCTGAACCGAGTTTTAAATCTCTTGCTTTATCAAAGTATTGAATTGTTTCTGTGTCAATTGATTTATCAAGTGATTTTACTGCCGATTCAACTTTAGATTTAAGTTTCAAATATTCATTTCGTGGCAATAATGATTTATAAGCTGTTAAAATTTCTTGCAGTTCGCCTTTTGAACTCTTTGAAATTATATCTTCTACTTCTCTAACATAAGTGGAGATGGCTCTTACAGCATCAAGATTATAGTTAAATTTCGCTGACATTTCATTGAAGTTTCCTGAAAGATTTTTTAAATCGCCTATAATTTCAGCATTAAGTTTGTTTCTCAAATCATTTTCATTTTTGCCTGAAAGTTTTTTATATCTTTCCAGTTTGTTTCTAAGGCTTCTTAGAATGTCATTTGTTGATGTGTCAGTAGGATTAACAAATTTTTGAACGTTATCCAAAGCTTTTATTGTGGCTTTGTAATTATCATTAATATCGTGAGTTATTGCCTGTCTTAAAAGACTTGTTTTATTAGACAAGTTCATTTTTGCAGGCAGAACGTAATCTTCTGCAATAAATGACTGCCACATATTTTTAGATTTAAAGTTTTTAATATCTTTAAAACTTGCATCCCAGAAGAATTCAAACAGTCCGTCAACGGATTGCTGAATTTCCTGATAACGCTGATTTCTGGCGTTAATACCAAAGCCTATATCAAGGTTTGTATTAACACGTTGTGTCCTTAATTCAATCTTATCAAGTGCTGATGAAATTTTTGGGTCATTCGGGTGGTTTATACGCAGTCTTTCATTTACTGACCTGAAGTAATCCGTCAGATTAGCAAACTTGTTCTGTGTCTTGTTATAAGAACCGTTAACAGTTTTTCGGCTTATTCTATCAAAGAATTTTGTAATGCCTTCATGAATTCTTTTTGTAAATTTACGTGTCCCATCTTTGCCCCACATGAATTTTTGGAAAAGAACATCTTTTAAAGATGTAATATTGTTGATGCTTTCTGTCTTTGATATAAAAGAGTTAATCCTGTTTAATGAAAATCTGTAAAAGTCTTCAAATTTGCCGCCTTTAGCAAGCTTTTTCTCTAACTTTAATTTCAATTTATCAAAGAATTTTGCAGCACCTTTATTTAAGCCCCCGCTTAATATAGCAAGCGTTCCGAAACCTATAACCAAAGCGGATACAGCTATTGTGGTTCCGAGTTTATTTGTTTTTTTCTTTTTTTCTTCCTCTACAAATGGCGCATTCAAATAGTAGCCGTTTTTCGGCTGTGAAAAATCCTTAAATGCATTTTTCGGTGCATTGTTTGCTGTTACAACTTGATTAATCATAACTTTCTTACGCTTACTATCTTATATTTAATAACGTTAGAAAATATTAAAAATTGCGTGATTTATAAAGAATTATTACACTTTAAGAGCATCAGCGATTACTTTTGCAGCTTCTTGTGATGAAACTTTGTCTGACAATAAAGCTTTAACTTTTCCGAGCTGTTCAATATTGTTTTCTCTGTAATCAGTGTCATATAGCAGTTTTTCTATTTGATATGAAATATTTGATACAGAAACTTTGCTTTGCAAAATCTCGGGTACTATGGATTTGTCTGCAATAATATTAGGTAATGATACACGTTTTATACATCTTACAATCAAATAAATCAGGTAAAATAAATATGGACCTCTGTAAGCTATAATCATTGGAGTTTGATATAAAGCCGCTTCAAGTGCAACGGTTCCTGATGCTAGGATAAGGGCATCAGATACACTTAAAAGTGCCTGATTTTCTCCTTTTATAACTTTAAAGTTTGTCTTTTTTAAATATTTATCGTAAACATCATCTGATAAATTGGGTGCATGGGAAATGCAGAATTGTAAGTCGGGATGTTTTTTATTAAGTTCTTCTGCTGTTTTGATAAAAACACTCATAAGGTTTTTAAGTTCAAATACTCTTGAACCGGGAAAGATTGAAACAAGCTTTTTATTTTTATCCAGCCCGTGCTTTTCAAAAAAATCATCCTTGTCTGCTTTTTCAGGAAGCTGGGATACAAGTGGATGACCACAATAATGTGTTTTTATGCCGTAACTTTCATACATTTCTTTTTCGAACGGGAAAATACATAATACTTCGTCAATATTTTTTTTGATTGTATTTATTCTCCATTTACGGCTTGCCCAAACTTGAGGAGGAATATAGTAAAAGACTTTTATGCCTGCTTTTTTCAGGAATTTTGAAATATTAAGGTTGAAAACACCGTAATCAATTAATAATACTGCATCAGGCTTAAATTCTTTTACAAGATAGTCAACAATTCTTTTTCCTAAAGTAAAGTGGTCTAAGACTATTTTAGGCGTTAATCCGACAGCACCCATTTTTTTTTGGTCAGAAAAGAGTTTCACGCCTGCATTGCGTAAGTTTTCTCCTCCCACTCCTTCGATTTCAATATCATGATTTAATGTTTTAAGTGCTTTTACTACGTGCGAAGCGTGGATGTCACCTGAGTATTCACCTGTTACAATAAAAAGTTTTTTCATATTAAACAGCCATTATTACTATATCATTATCATCCGCAAATTTAATAACTTTTTCCTGGTCGACAATTATTGTTTCATTTGCCTCAACTGCTATTAAATCAGCTTTATATCTTTTCATTGTTTTCAATGTTTTTAATCCGATTGCAGGGATATCAAAACGTTTATCCTGAGAAGGTTTTGAAACTTTAACTACTACTGCATTTTTCTTTGCAAGCTTAGAACCTCGCTTAATGCACATATCAGTTCCTTCGATAGCCTCTACTGCCATAATCATTTTATCTTTAATTACAACAGACTGACCGACATCAATTTTACCCATTTCTTTAGCCAGCCAAAAACCGTAATTTACGTCTTCCATTTGCTCTTTTGTAGGTTTTAATTTGCCGAGAACTCCTGACGGTATCATGAGGTTTTTAATAAAAATAGTTTGGTCTAAAACAGTAATGCCAAGTTTTTCAAACTCTTTTACAATCATAAGCATTACTTCATCGTCATTTAATCTTTGAGCTTCTTTCAATAATTCAATGGCTCTCGCATCAAATTTATGAAGTTGTAATAAAACTCTTTTATGAACTTTGCCTAAAAAAGTTGCCTGTTTAACTTCTTCATCTTTTAATATTTTTTCAATTCTGTTTACTTCACCGGGATGGCAAGAATATACTTTAGAACAGTATTTTTTTAATTGTCTTAAATTATCATTTGCCAGCGAAATACATACTACCTCAAATCCGTTTTCTTTAGCGTATTGAGCCATTTTTACAGGCAAAGTCCCGTCGCCTGCAATTAATCCCTGTTTATTTTCTAACATTATTGACACTTTTATATTTCCTCTTTTACTATTTTTCTTATTATATCACAACTAATTCTTAAGAGAGTTTATCTCATCAACTTCCTTATTAGTAAACAATACAGCACCGCCCAGTATTTTAGTGTTTACTACAACCTGGGCATATGATTCTGCAAGTTCAAGTTTTAAAAATGCATCTTTTATAGTTTTATCGCCGACAATAAACCCGTGATTTGCCATCAAAACAGCATTATAATCTTTAAAATATTTTGCGGTTTTTTCAACCAAACTCATAGAACCGGGAAGACCATAAGCCGCTAAAGGTATTTGCCCGAAATAAAATACGTTTTCTGCCATAACAGGTTCATCAAGAGGAATCCTGCAGCAGGCAAACGAGCTTAAATAAGGTGAATGAACGTGAATTATATAATTTACATCAGGTCTTTGTTTATAAAATTCTACATGAAGCATTTTTTCTGATGATGCTTTTTTATTTCCTTCAACAACGTTACCATCAAAATCCATTAACACGAGTTCATCTTCCGACAAATATCCGTTTGCTGAGCCTGATGATGTTATTAAAATTTTGTCTTCATAACGCGCAGAAAAATTACCGGAATATCCGGGAGTAAAGTTTTTTACTCCTGCAAGTTTTCCATATTCTATTAATTCCTTTTTTAATTCTTCAAGCTTTTTCATTAAATTTGTTCTCTATCAGGATCTTCAATATCAATTACTTCCGCATACATCATTTTTTTAGCCGGAGCCTTAGCATCAGCAGGATTTTCTTGGTCATATACGATTAACTTTTCATCTTTATCTTTTTTGCCTAATCTGTCAGGATTTTTAATTTCCATTCTTTCATATTCAACTGTTGAACCTTTTGTGTCCATAGCAACTACAAAAGAGAAATATGTTTGTTTACGAACCCAGTCATAACCTACGTTAACTTTAAAGTCATCTGGACCAAAAGCTAATATGAATGAGTTTTCCTGAAACATTTTTTCATTTGGCGAGTCGCCTGTTAAAGTCAAAGTTCCAGACCAAGCAACAGTTAAATATTTATGAACTCTTAATGCCTCTCTGATAGTAACATTGGCATGACCGTATCTGTAAGCATCAAATCTTGCCATTGGTGTGCCGTCTTGATAAGCAGCTGCAAAGAAGCCTATATCCTGCATCCAGTATTTGTATTGACTGTGTACTGCAGGACCAATTCTTCCCAAAAACTGTGTATCGCCGTTACCGTAAACAGATGCACTGCCTTGAGCTACTAAAGATAAATTTATAAATTTCAATTCATCTCTGTTTCCGTAATTATAAAGTGATTGTCTGGCCTCAGCCATATATTTAAATCTGGTTGTTCCCATATTTGAAGATGGAAGTTTTTCGCCGTATCTGTTTATGTCATTATTTTGCATATAACCGATACTCGCACGATGCCTAAAGTTTAGCCCGTAACCTTCTCTTAAGGTATTAGGTATTTTAGTTCTGTCATCATAAACCAATTCCACACTGTATTTAGGCATTCTTCGCCCGAAGAACCATTCATCCATGTATGAATTTGCACCGTATTGCATATAAAGTTTATCATCTAAGTATTGTTTACCTTTTAATACAAAGATATCATTAGCAGAACCGTACATAAAATCTGTGTAGTTAGTTGCACTTCTATATTTTAAAGCACCGCCGACTCCGATTTTATCTTTGTAGTTTAAAAACGGTATAGCCTTTACAATCGCTCCGTTTGGAATATCAAAAACAAAACCCGGACCTGCAAACATACCAATCCTTGAACGTGAACCAAATTCAGGATAATTTGCTTCAAAGAAGTTATGACCTTTGTCTGTGTGAGCTGTAAATGACGGTAATTTAAAAAGCTTATAGTCACCGTAATAAACGTCTGCCTGTTTCATTGTAAATGTATCATGTTCTTTTTTTGCATTTACAATAATGTCTTTAGCTTTAATATGAATAGCAGTGTCGCCCACATCACCGAAAGCAGTTGTTATTGATGATTTATCATCCTCATCAATAATCATTCTGTTAAAGTGGTTTCCGCCTATCATTTTTGTTTGAAGATTTAAAATATAAGAATCTTCTGAAACCATTTTTCCGTCATAAAGAACGATTTTATCATCTTGAATTTCAGATTTTCTTGATTTAACTGTCAAAAAAGATTCTTTTGTTTTCATATTGTCGATAAATGCATTTTCTTCGTTCATATTAATCTGCATATAATCGCCGTTTATAACATTTGCTCCTTTTATAACGCGTACGTTGCCGTAAGCTTTAAGAGTATTTGCTGCTTTATTGTAGACAATTTTATCAGCTTTAATTGTAGTTTCCTGAGGCGGAAAAACAAGAACGGGAGAACCTGTTGCTATGATATCCATAGTTTCGTCGTTGTAATCAATATTATCTGCATCAAGCAATGCATCGTTCGGAGTTACACGCTCTTGCACCCCTCCTGACAATTCAAGAGTATCGCTCGGAATTGACGTTACTTCTTCAATTTCGGTTTTTATTTCTGATTTTGTTTCATTAGGCGGCTGATAATTAATATTTAACTCTTTATTAAGTTTTTCATTTTCTTCAGCCTCAAGTCTTGCCTGTTCAGCCTTTTCTTTTTCCAAAAGTTTTTGAGCTTCCTTATAATTTTTTTCACGAAAATAATTAGTAATTTTAATACGTGTTTTTTTGAATAATGGCATACCTCTTGTTTCATGAGGCTCATTATCTTCATATTTAACTTCAGGGATAGGCATCATAGGTGATTCATAAAAATTATTATGAAAATTTTCTAAATCTTCCGGGCTGTTAAAAAGTTCCGCAGCCAATGATGACTGTGTTGTTGCCGTTAATATTAAAGCTGTTATTAATAAGTACTTTTTCAATTTCTTCCCTTATTTTTAAATATAATTTAACGGATTGTTAGGCTTACCGTTAACCCTTACTTCAAAGTGAACGTGAGGTCCCGTGCTGTAACCTGTGGTTCCTTCAAAACCTACAACATCACCTTTATTGACGAATTGCCCCTGAGAAACCTTGATTGTTGACATGTGAGCATACAGAGTTGTTATAGGTCGGCCGTTAACTGTTCCGTGATCAAGAATAACTACTTTTCCGTATCCGCCGTACCAGCCGGAATAAATAACTTTACCCGAGTTGGAAGCTCTTATGCTGCCTCTGTTAGGTCCTGCAATATCCACGCCTGAGTGGAAAGTTCTGCTGTTAAATATTGGGTGGGTTCTCCAGCCGAACGGTGATGTGATTCTTCCGCTAATCGGGCGCATAAAACCTGTTGATGAAATTTTTACCGTAGATGTTCCTTTGTTGCGCGCAATCATGTTTTGAATACTTGCTGATTGGCGTGCAAGTTCGCGTTCTGCTCTTTCGTATGTTTTACGGTCGGTTTTATATTTGTTAATCATGGTTTGATTTTGAGCAATTGCGTATTTAATGTTCTTTTGCTGTGAATTTATTGATTGAATTGATTGAGCAAGAGCAATTTTTTTAGACTCTATATTTTTCTTCATCATTGCTATTTTTTGCGATTTTGCTTTTATAGCCATCATTCTTGCATAATCTTTTTTCAAAACGATTTTTTCGAAATACACTACATCCAGCAAAGAGTTTAAGTCTTTAGCTGTCAAAATCAGCTGGAACATACCTGTTCTCTGGTTTTTATAAACCTGTCTTATTCTTTTACGCATTTGAACATTAGCGTTGTTAAACTCTGCAACGGATGCTGAAAGTTCTTTTTCCATCTGTGCAAGCTGGACTTCCAATGATGAATACCGGCTTTTGGTAACCTGAAGATTTGTTGAAGCTTGTTCAAGTTTTTGCTGATTTTTGTATAATTTGTTTTTTTCTAAATGCTCAAGAACTTTTAAGCGTTTAATTTTTTCATGTGTAACTTTTTGTTTGTTCTGTATTGTTTTTAATTGGTTAGCATCAGCAATTAAGCTTATATTACCTATAAGCACAGCCATAAATATTATAAATAATTTTTTTATAAATTTATTTATATCCACTATCTACCTATTTAATCACAAGAGGCAACATCATTAAACCAACAGTCCATGCAATGAAAGTTAATGCAATAATTGCTACAATTGCTTTTTGGTGTTTTCTAAAAAATTCCATCCTGTTTCCCCTTAGTTTACTGTTATAATTAGAGTGTACTATAAAAATATTTGATTTGCAAAATTTTAAGAAATCTATTAATATAGCTTTATGGAATTTATTGAAGAAGTAGCAGATAAAAAGACAATATTAAAACAAGACATAGGAGTGAATCCTTTTCTGCTTGAAAATAATATTAACCAAATTGAAAAAATACTTAACTTTTTAAAATCAGAAACGCCTCTGCTGCTTGTTAACGGATTTCTCGGAACCGGAAAGGTTCTTGTTGTTAATCAGGCTCTTTCTTTTTTATCAGCTGATACAATTACCTTAAAATACAACTGTTTTGAAACAACGGTACTTGATGATATTCTTCTTGAGTTTTTTGATATATTTAGAAAACTTACCGCTCAAAATGTTATTGAGGTCCCAAAAGCAAGATCTGAAAACTTTACACAAAAAATTAACGCTTATTTTCAATCCATTCACAAGCCTGTTGTAATTGTTATAAATTCTTTTGAACAGGTTTTAAAAGACAATAAACAGGAAATACTTAATTTTCTTGAACATCTTTCCGGGTCGCCGAATATTAAAATAATAATCATAAGCAGAAAATTTGATTACAATGATTTCAAAATTTCTTTTGACAGAGTAGCTGTGGGTGCTTTGGAAAAAGGTATATTTGAAAAATATTTGAAGTCTGAAGATTTTAAGCAGATTGGTCCTATTTCAGACGAGTTGTATAAATATTCAAGGGGATACTATTTTTATACAACGCTGTCAATCAAAATAATGCAGCTTAGAAAACTTAATATGACAGAGTTTTTGTCAGGTTATACAAAAAGTTTTCTCACATTCAATGATTTTATTCTGCGGGAAGCTTATGCTCTTGTTGATCCTGTCAGCGGTCACTTATTCAGATTTCTGACGATTATGAGGCATCCTGTTAATGTTAAACTTTTACAGACTTTAAACTTATACGATGCCGACAAGATTGCCTATTTTGTTGATAATCTGATTTTGACAAGAGAAGGTTCAATGATTTATCTGCAAGACTATTATAAGGTTATTGCTGAGAATTCAATTGCTGATAATATTGCGGTTAAAATTCATAAAAGCTGTGTTGATTTGTATAATACTCAATTGCCGCTAAAGCCGTTGGAAAGAGATTTGCTTATTTCACGTCAAACAATGCGCAAAGAGATTGAATATCACACTCTTTTCCTCCCTAAAAAGCCTGTTCTTCCAAACAAACCTGTATCAGCAGTTCAGTTAAAAGAACAAAAATTTGAGGAAAATATACCTGAAACAAAACAGCAAAAGGATGAAAAACTTAAAACAATATCTTTTGTGTTTGAAACAGAAGCCGAAGAACATGCAATTATGAATAAGATTGCAAATTCAATAAATTCTTTTATTAATATTACCGATAAAAAAAGCAAGGATTTGGAAGAAATTCAAAAACTTTCGCTTGTTGAACTTGTAAATCTTGCAAAGAAGGAAGAACAAAATTATGATTATAAAAAAGTAATTATGATTTATCAAAAAGCTTTGACTATGAACAGTGATGATGATTATTATACATTTCTTCCTACTCTTTATACAAAGCTTGCTGAGGCGTTTAAAAATCTTTCGGACTGGTTTAATTCGTTAAAATATTATGAACTTGCAATGGAATTTTTTAATTCCACAGGTGATAATGAAAAAATTAATGAAAGCAAATTTGAGATAGCAAATATTTATTACATAACTTTTAAACTCCAGCTGGCTGAAAAACTTTTGAGAGAAATTCAAGAGGAAGACATTTCAAACAATTTGAAGATTAAAACAAAGCTTTTACTTGCAAGTATTACAGGCTCCGGTGTGAAAGATGCTTTAGAACTTGTTTCTGCCGGTGTTGAGAAAAATGTGCTTGCGGAATTGTATTTCAAATATGCTTTAAATTGTGATGAGGAAGGCGATTTGGAAAGTGCTGTTAAATACTATAAAAGATGTATAGAAACAAACCAAAATCCCAAAATTAATACCTTCCTGTCTTCCGCGCTTACTAATATTGCAACTATATTTGATGAGGAAGGAAAATCTGATTCTGCTGTTAAATATTTGACTGAAAGCCTTCGTTTGGATGAAATAACCAAAAATTACAACGGTATTTATATTTCAGCCATGAAGCTTGCAGAAATTTTAACTGTAAGAAACCCTCAAAAAGCGCTTGAATATTTTAAACGTGCTAAGTCTTGTGCTTTAGAGCTTAATGAACCTTTTTATATAGCTTCTTCAAGTGTGGCTCTAGGTGATTTTTATTTCAATAAAAAGAATTTCGAACATGCTTTAAGAAGTTATGTGGATGCTCATAAAATGTCTGTAAATAATTTTACCAAAGATAATATTTTAAAAATTGAGATGCGTATTAATGATTTGAAAATCAGAATGGGCGGGGATATTTTTAACAGGATTACGAAAGAACTTAAATATGCAAAATAAAGAATTTTACAATGAATATATTCAGGCTTTTTTAAAACAAAATGCTAAGTTGAACCTAATTTCAAAAAATGATGAAAAGTTTTTATGGGAAAAACATATATTTGACAGTCTTTCCATAGAAAGATATTTTGATAAATACAAAAAAGGCAAAACGATGCTGGATATCGGTACGGGTGGAGGGTTTCCTGCACTGCCCGTTGCATATACATACAAAGATATTGATGTTTATCCTTTAGACAGTATTAGAAAAAAAATTAACGCAATTAATGAAATGAAAGATGAATTAAATCTTGAAAATGTTTTTCCAATATGTGAAAGAGCCGAAAAATTATCACAAAAATTTGATTTGATTACATCCCGTGCAGTAGCGCCTTTAAAGGTTATTTCAGGTTATGCCCTGCCTCTTTTAAAAAAAGACGGATATTTTGTCGCGTTTAAGTCAGTTAAAGCTCAGGAAGAAATTGATGATGCCAAATTAATTTTGAAAAAGTTTAATGCAAAAGTTATAGATATAATTGAATATGATCTGCCGCTTGAAGAAAATCATACAAGAAATTTAATTGTGATTAAACAGCAGCAGTAGCTTTTTCTGAAGCATAATTTACAAGAGCTTTAAATACAAACGGATGCAGTTTGCCTTCCTGTACGTCTTTATAGATTATTGTCAAAGCCTGTTTTGCTCCAAGAGGTTCTTTATAGGCACGTTTTTCCGTAAGTGCTGAATACTTGTCTGCTAAAGAAAGTATTTGAAGATTTAAATCAGCGTTAAAACTGTTATCAACAAACGGGTAGCCTGTTTTCTTTGCGTTCTGGTGGTGATTTCTTATTAAATGAAGTGTTTTTTTATCAATATCTGTGGATTTCAAAAGCTCATAGCCCAGTTCTGAATGTTTGTGCATGATTTCGGTTTCTCTTTCATCAAGCCTTCCTGCTTTGTTTAATATATTTGCAGGTATAAGAACTTTTCCGACATCGTGAAGGTATGCCGCATCGAGCAACGCTTTTGTATCTACCTTATTTTGCAGAGAAAACGGAAGATGTTCTGTTATGCCTTTTGCAATGTTTTTAGTATCTGAAGCGTGATTTGCCAAAACGTGGTTTAATTCTTTCATATTTATGCTTAATGGAGCATTAACCTCTTTCAAAATAGTAATTATTTTTGGATTGGCTTTTACCATATTAATGATGGCGCTCTCTGTTGTATAGCGGTTTATTCCGGTACGTTCAAACGTATCGGTTTGCAAATTATTGCCGAAACTTTTCTGGTAACGGTTCCGATCAACAGTTATATTTGAGCTGATTCCGCCCACACCAAGCGGTTTTTCAATTCCAATTCCCATTGACAAATTTCACACTAAACTACACTACATATTTATAAAGTATTTTTTTGCATGAAAATTGCCTTGAGTAATAGACATGTATACTATTTTTAACAAAAAGCATTAAAAAATTATAAAGAAATGAAAAAAAAGAATTAAAGCGTGTTAAACTTACACTTATGAAAGATATAAAAAATGTTTTAATTTGTGGTGTAGGAGCAGTAGGCAGTATTTATGCCGATAAAATTCAGAATTTTGATTCTGATTCATTGAGAGTTCTTGTTGATGAACAGCGTTTAAAAAGATATTTAGATAATCCGATTGTATTCAACGGCAAGGAACTGAATTTTAATTATGTTTTGCCTGATGAAAATAATTACAAGGCTGATTTGATTATTATTGCAACAAAGTTTTACGGGCTTGAGGATGCAATAAATAATATAAAAAATTTCATAACTGATGATACAGTTATATTGTCTTTGTTAAATGGTGTTACAAGCGAAGAAATTATTGCTAAAGCGTACGGCAGAGATAAACTTTTATATTCATATTTTATCGGTCACAGTGCTATCAGAACAGGAAATTCTGTTATCCATGATGATGTGAATACTATAGTTTACGGTTCTGAAAATGAAGCCGATAACGAAAACGTTTTGAGAGTCAAAAAGTATTTTGATAAAGCAGGCATCAATTATAAAATACCTGAAGATATAAAACATTCTTTGTGGCTTAAATTTATGCTTAATGTTTGTGCAAACCAGCCGACAGCAATTTTAAGAATGACTTTTGGCGAAATGCTGGAAAACTCTTGTTTCATGGATTTTGCAATTGAAGTTATGAAAGAGGTTCAAGCTATCGCTAAAGCTGAAGGTGTAAAAAACTCTGAAGCTATGATAGATGAAACTGTTGCTCATCTTCATACAATGATTCCGGAAGGCAAGACTTCCATGCTTCAAGATGTGGAAGCAGGAAGAAAAACTGAGGTTGATATGTTTGCAGGAACGGTTATACAGCTAGGTATTAAGCATAATATTCCTACTCCTTACAATAAAGTTTTAAAAGAAATGGTAGAAATTATCCATAAAAGTCAGGATTTAAAACAATCATCAAAAGTTTTAACAGCGATAGGCAAGTAATTATTTACATTTGGTTTTGGTATCCCAGTTTAAATCATTGCAATGTAAATAATCCATATTTTCATTGAAAATAACCCAGGCAGTACAGGCTGCACCATTAGCATGGCTTTGCTTTGAGTTGTTGCAAGCCTCCTCAAATGTATCATCACTTGCAGGATGGTTTTCAAGTCCGTTCGGAAAAATGCCTTTAGGAGTTATATTAAATATAAAGAAGTCTTTTCCAAAAGTGTAACTTCCTCTATATCCGTCTATGTCTACTTTTATATTACCGATTGAGTCACTTGCAGCAAAGTCTGATTTAGCCAGGTAAATCATTACCTGTGTTCCGTCAGAAAGTATAAATCTGTATTCTTTCGTATTAAGGTTGTAGTTATTATAATTTCTTCCGTCAAGTGTTTTTACATAACCTTCAGTAAGGCATCCGCTTTCAACACCGCAGTCTTTCATAACATTCAAATATGGTTTTAGTTTTTCATAAAAGATTTTAGAATTTGTTTTAACATCATCGCTTTCAAACCAGCTTTGCACATCCATATTTTCATTTCTTGCAAGCATATAAGCATTTTCTAAGGTGGAATAAACCTTTTTAAGCCTTGCAACTGTTACTTTTTCTTTATGGCTTGCAATCAAAGACGGCATAGTAAGAGCTGCAACCACACCAATAATGCCTAGTGTGATTAAAACCTCTGCCAGAGTAAATCCTTTAAGGTAATTTTTCATAAACATCCTTTCTAAATATTTGTTATTATAAATGATAATAATATATACATGCATGATAACAATATTTTCTAATTTGTCAAGAATGTTTTTAATAACGTAAAATGTTTATTATGTTAGATATTAAACAAGAAATTCAGGTTTTGTTATTAAGACAAGGACTTTCAATGTCAAAAATGGCTAGGAATATGAAAGCAAAAGGACTTGCTAATACTAATGTAGCAAGCCTTTCAAGAATGTTGTCTTCAAAAACAATAAAATTTGAAACTGTTCAACAGATTTTAAACTATTTGGGATATGAATTTGAAATTAAAAAGAAAGTAAATTAATAGTTTTCTTCCTGCATTTGTCTGCCGTAGTTAATTGATTCCTGACGCATTTTCTCAATTTCGTTAACAGTTTCATCAACGTGTTCTTGGACACTTTCCTGATTTATTCCGGAATCTTTTAATTTCAAAGTTGAAACACCTTTTAAGGCATTTACGCTTATCAAAAATATTACAGCGGTTATAACTAATCCTATAAGCAAATCAATTGCACCAAATGCGTATCTTTTCATTGTTTTGTTATCCTTAATTAAGTTTGTTTTTGTTTATAAAAAAGTTTATAGCTTCTTCTTTTGTTTTTGGTGTCTTAAGTATTTCTTCTTCGGGAGAATGTGGATATTTAGGTGTTACAAAAAACTTGTTATAAAGAGTTAACCCGACATAAATAATTATAGAAGACAGTGCAACACCGCCCATTACCATTCCGAATTTTATTATTGCAGTATGCATAACAGCAGAACGGGTTTCTTCGCAGAATCCCGTATTAGCTGTTAAAAATATTAATGTAAAAAGTGTTGTTAAGAATTTATTCTTCAACTTTTTCCTCAGTAGTTTCTTCTTGTGATTTTTTAGTTCGTGGTTTTCTTGTTTTGGAAGCTCCGCGATTTGGTCTTCTTGTTTTTTTAGGTTTTTCTTCTTCTGCAGCAGGTTCACTTTCTTGTTTAGCAGTTTCTTCCACAGGAGCTTTTTCTTCTGTTTTAACTTCTATGACAGGTTTTATTTCCTCATTAGGTTTCAAAACTGTTTCTGCTGTTTCTATAACAGGTTCAGGTGTTTCATTTTGAACTTCCGGTTTCTTTTCGAATTTATTACGTCTGTTATTATTACGTTTTTTCTTATTTTCGCGTTTTTCGGTTTCTTGAACTGCAACAGAAGAAGGATTTTCTACTTCTATTTCAGGCTGCGTAACCTGTTGTTCTTCAACTTGAACCTCTTGCTGAGCTGCTTGAGGCTGCTGATTTTGATTTCTGTTGTTTTTATTTTTCTTGAAGTTGTTTACGGGAAGTTTCATTTTTGCAGCTTTAGCTCTGTATTCACCTTCTGCTGTCGGGGTTGCAAAGTTAAATTCGTTCATAAAGTAACCTGTTCCCTGACAGTGAGGACATTTTTTAGTAAATATTTCAGATAAAGACTGACCTTGACGGTGTCTTGTTAATTCAACAAGTCCCAAATCCGAAAGCTGTCCTACCTGAGGTTTTGCTTTATCAGGTTCAAGAGCTATTTCAAGTTCTTCCATAATAGCAAGTTTGTCAGCGCGTGAAATCATATCAATAAAGTCAACGATAATCATACCGCCTATATTTCTTAAACGAAGCTGA
>UNSJ01000012.1 GCA_900548405.1 Candidatus Gastranaerophilales bacterium
GAAGCACAAGCCCAAGCGCTTATTGCACAGGCAGAAGCTACAAAGCATCAGCAAGACGCTGACAGCGGCAACAGCGGAGGGGGCAATTCATCAGAACAAGAGCTGATGTCTGAAGCCAAATCGCTTGCAACAGCTGTTGGGACAAGTGTTTCAAGCGATGACACTCTGGATGATATAATCAGTAATATTGATACTAAAATTCAGGCTATGCTTAATTCAGGAGATGAAAACCAGTTTAAACTTGCGCAAGGTTATCAAACACAGCTTGCAAGTATATCAGAAAGAGCAGATACTGTTTCAAGCACTCAAAACAATATTTTTAATGCAATGGATATGGTATCAGTAAGTAATAAATATGCCTTAGGACTATAAGTGTTTAAGCTGCCGCAGTAATAATTACAGCGGCAGTTTTTGTGTTGCAATCAAATAAATTTATAGTAATATAAAAAATATGAACGAAAGAGAAAAAATGATTAACGGTTTAGTATATGATGCAGCAGATGCAGCACTTTATGCTGACCGAATAAAGTGTAAAACATTGTGTTTTAAATATAATCAAATTAGTCCCGAACAAATTGCACAAAGACAGGAAATTATAAAAAAAATTGTAGGAAAAACAAAAGGATTATTTCATATTGAACCTAACTTTTATTGTGATTACGGTTACAATATCGAATTAGGCGAAAACTTTTATTCAAACCATAATCTTGTTATTCTTGACTGTGCTAAAGTTATCTTCGGCGATAACGTATTTATTGGTCCGAATTCAGGTTTTTATACCGCAGAACACCCGATAAATGCAGCTAAAAGAATAACAGGCAACGAAACAGCACATCCAATAACAGTCGGTAACAATGTTTGGTTTGGCGGAAATGTAACTGTACTTTCAGGAGTAACAATCGGCGACAATACAGTAATTGGTGCAGGAAGCGTTGTTACAAAAGATATTCCGGCAAACGTCATTGCAATTGGAAACCCTTGTAAAATTATCAGAAAAATCGAAAATTAAATTTATATATAAATTCCACTGATACATGAACATAGCTTATTGAGTAATGTATTTTGTCTTCAATCAAAACAGAATAAAACTGTAACGAATGAGGATAAAATGATTACAAAAAACAAAGCACTTGCAGTCTTTGCTGTTTTATTATGCATGAATATAAATAACTTTGCATTTGCCGAAAGTGATACTGCTTACAAATACCCTGATTATGCCTATGAATATTTAGGCAACGACAAATTTGAAAACTTTAATCGAAAGATATTCAATTTTAATTTAAAGCTGAACAAATATGCAATACGCCCTGTACACACAGTTTGGGCATCAATCATGCCTGAATACGGCATTGACAGAATAAAAAGCGCGACTACAAACATTGAATATCCTATAAGGCTTGTAAGTACGCTGTTACAAAAAGACTTTAAAGCTTCAAAAACAGAAACTATAAGATTTTTAACCAACAGCACAATCGGACTTGGAGGATTATACGATCCTGCCGATAAAATTTTCCATATAGAACCTGTTGCTGAAGATATGGAGCAGGCATTGGCAAAATGTAAAGTAAAACAGGGACCGTATCTTGTGCTGCCTGTGTTATCATCGATTACTCCCAGAGAAACAGCAGGAAAAATTCTTGATGCCGCATTAAATCCCTCATCTTATATTGCAACTCCGGTTATTGCTCTTGTAAAAGCAGGTCTTACGGTAAATAAAAGTTATGCAATCCAGCCTATGGCAAAAATGGTTGAATCCAATTATGCCGATCCCTATGTTATAGCCAAGAAATTCTATGGTGTAAACAACTATATAAAACTCGAAAATTTGGATAGAAAAAATGTCATTGACCAATATATGAAAAATTTTGAGAATAATCTGCTTGTAAACAACAGCGATTTAACAAATGACGAAGAAAATGAAGATGAAACAGACAGTATTCTGAGAGTAAAAAATGAAACAGAAGAAAAAGTAAGCCTTAGGGGAAACGAAATTGAACCTTTGACAGTTAACGAAATAATTCAAGGAAGCGCAACTATTGATAACGTAATAATGAAAAGTTATGATAACCCGAATTCAAAGCTTTTCGCTGATATGCTTCTTCATGATTTTAACCCTCAGTGTCCTGTGGTTGATGCTATGCGCACTGCCCTTTTTGACTTACCAGGTATTGATGATTCAATATGGACTGACCTTTCAATTTGGAACAGATGCTTTAATAAAAAAATCAGAACTTCCTCAATCAATATTACTCCGGAAAGACAAAACTATAAGTACAGATATATTATGCAAAAGGATAAAAACTCTCCCCTTGCAATAATTTATCCGTCAATAGGCGAGGGAATAACATCTCATCACTCGGTAGTTTTGGCAAAACTGTTTTATGATGCGGGATACTCAGTATTAATTCAAGGCAGCCATTTTCAGTGGGAATTTGTAAAAAGCATGCCAAAAAGCTACCGTCCCGGACTGCCGAAAGAGGATTGCCAAAATTTGCAGAAAATCACAGGGAAAATCATTGATTCATTGCAAGCAAAGTATGATTGCAAATTTCACGACAATGTTCTAATAGGAACTTCATTCGGAGCATTAATGACATTATACATAGCTAATGAAGAAGCCCATAACAATACTTTGAATATTTCCAAATTTATTTCCATAAACCCGCCTATTGAACTTGTTTATGCAATGAGGCAAATCGACAAAAACACTGAAGAATGGAATAAAAACCCTGAAAATATTAAAGAAAAAGTTGCAATAACAGCCGCTAAGATTATGCAGGTTTACAATAACAAAGAAACTCTTGATAAGGAAAACGTTACACTTCCTTTTTCAGATTATGAAGGCAAGCTTATCACAGGTTTTTTAATGCACCAAAAACTGTCTGATTTAATTTATACACTCGAAGGAAGCTCAAAAAATATTTACAGTAAAATTTATAATATGGGATATGAAGACTATGCTAACAAATATCTTCTGGGCGAACAGCATGAAAGCTTTGATGAACTCAGATATGAAACAAGTCTTTATGCAATATCAGATTACCTTAGAGAAAATGATAATTACAAAATCTATCATGCCCTTGATGATTACCTCGTAAGTAAACAGCAGCTTAAAATTCTTAAGAAATTTTCAGGGCAGAAAACAGTTATATTTGATCACGGTTCTCACCTGGGATTTTTGTACAGACCGGAATTTATCAACGAACTTAAAAAAGATATTACGTCAAATAATAAAAAAATAGCCCAAAACTAGCAAAAAAATTTATTACGTGTTTTTTATAAACGGCAAGAGGAACAAAATGAGAGTTAGCTTTAACGGAATAAAAAACATAGGATATACGCAGTTTTCCTATAAATCTGAACATCAGACAGAAAATGACGAACCGATAAGTCCTGATTTGGACTATGAAAACCATTTTTTAAGCGTGAAATTAACCGATGATAAAGACGGTAATGACCTTTCTGAATACCTGAAATTAATAAAAAATAAACCTCAATTTTTAAATATATTTAATAATCAAACATTAGTTTTTAATGTTAATAAACGATATGAGCCTTCTGAAAATTCCGACATTTACTATCCGGAATATGATTTTCAGCTTAACGGAGAAGAATTAGAGGTGAATGATAGTAATCTGAAATTATTCGGTTTTATGTCAAAAATTTTGAAAAGCACAATCAAAGCTTCCGAAAACAAACCAAAGAAAAACATAACAAATAATGATATTTTTGAAGAATACAACGCTTCAAACGGATGTCAAAAAATGTTCGGGTACATACAAGATATTATGGAAAATTATTTTAAAAGTTAACAATTAATATTACTTTACATTTTAACAAAAGATGAATTCTTTATGGTTTAAAAGTAATAATGAAGCTAATCGGAGTTTACAATGAAAGTCGGTCCCTGCATTAGTTTTAAAGGTACTTTTTATACAGTAGCAGATTCACATACGAGACTGCCTATGACAGCAGGACTTTTAACAGAGATTGAAAACAGGAGCAAGAACGAAACAGAACCTGTCTTTTTATTAGACGGCGGGGATTTTATGGGCGATAATTACCCGTTAAAAACAATGTCTGAGATGTATTTAAAATTTCACCAAAATAACCCTGACATTAATTTCATATTTAATCTTGGTAATGTTGAACTTGAAGGGTGGTTCATTGACAAAGTAAAACTACTTGAAGACTGCGGAAATATATTAAAGAAATTTAATGATAAAGGCATTAATATTGTAAATGCAACTTTGTATAAATTAGCTGAAGAAAATGATTCTGCTAAAGATTTTATTAAACCCTATATTGTTGCGGATGATATTGTTAACGGAAAGCCTAAAAAAATCTTTATAACAGGCTTTACCCAGAGAAAAATGAATCTTGAACAGGACAAAGCAGATACTAAAGAACTTTTAAGAACAATTATTAAACCTGCGATAGAAAAAGAAAAACCTGACAGTGTAATTCTAATGATGCATACAATGAAAAATTATACAAAAGATATTTTAGATTACGCTGAAAATGACCTGAATATAAAAAATATTGAACTTGTAACAGGTGCTCATCCTCACAGTATTGAAGATTTCCGTCACGGCAACACAAGAGTTCTCTATCCTGCTCCGAACGGTAAATGCGCATATGAGATTAAACATACGGAAAACGGTTTTGAATTCGATAAAATAGTTCCCGAAAAAAATCATTACCATTACAATCCTGTTGCGCTTAGCAAATCTGTTATTTCTAATATTGATATCAATAATCCGCTTCCGATAAACAACGCTTATTCCAAAATTCTTTCAAAAGTTCACAACATGAATGACATTGTTGCAAAATCTATGTATACCTTCAAAACAAGAAGCGAATACAATTTTGTATACTCAGGCCCGACAGAACTCGGAACATTTATGGCAAACTCCATAAAACAAAGCACAAATACGGATATCGGAATTATGCTTACTCAGGACTTTAGAGAAAAACTTCCAGAAAAAGGGAAAAATATTACATATTATAATATTAGTGATGTTGTAAATGTAAACAAACAGGTTTATGTTATAAAAGATGCGACTGTAAAAGATTTAAAAAATATATTTGAAATTTCTTTAAAAAACCAAAACGACGGAGAAACAAATCCGGATTTCTTTGAATATTCTTCAAATATTAAAATAGACAGAAGAATTGATGACAGCGACAACAAAGTTGCGCAAATATATATAAAAGAAAATAATATATGGCATAAATTATTGGATGAAAACGGCAGCCCTATTGACAAGAACAGAAAATTCACCATTGCAACCTGTGAATTCATTGCCAAAGGTGGAAGACCTGCTTTACACTATTTTAAACATCTTAAATCCTCTCCTGCAGGAAACCTGAAAACTCGCGAAATGGTTGTTGAAAACTTAAAACTAATGCAGGATAACCCTTCTGAAAAGTATGAAGCTTCAATAATGACGAACGTTTAAATCTTTTTGTATATTTTTTTTAACATAAGGCTTGACTGATAGCTGCTATCAAGTTGTAAACTGATTTTGTAGTCCTATCAGACAGATTAAGAATATTATGGAAAGTGAAAAAATGAATAAAAAAGTTTTAATTTTATCATCTTCACCTCGCAGAGGCGGCAATTCAGATACTTTATGCGACAAATTTGCACAAGGAGCAGCTGACAGTGGAAATCATGCTGAAAAGATTTTTTTACGTGATAAAAAAATAAATTACTGCACAGGATGCGGACTTTGCAATAATAACAATTACAGCAGTTGTTCACAAAACGATGATATGGCAGAAATTTTAGATAAAATGATTGAAGCAGATGTAATTGTTATGGCAACTCCTGTTTATTTTTATGCGATGTGCGGACAAATGAAAACTTTAATCGACCGATGCTGTGCAAAATATACAAAAATAAAAAATAAAGATTTTTACTTCATACTTACAGCTGCTGACGGCAACAAAGTATCTTTAATAAGAACAGTTGAAGAATTTCGCGGATTTCTTGCATGTCTTTCCGGTGCAAATGAAAAAGATATTATTTACGGTACAGGAGTTTGGCAAAAAGATGATGTTAATTCAACAGATTTGCCGCAAAAAGCTTACGATCTCGGTAAAAACGTATAAAAAAAGCCCTCAGCAAAGAGGGCTTTTTTTCTTAAGCATTTATGTCATACATCCCGTTTGAATAAGGACCAATAGCCATTATTTTATCAATATCAGGGAAATGAACTATTTCTGCAGGGTTAGCTGTATCAAAGTCAAGATAAACCAGTTTTTCATCTTTTGAGGCATTACTTATTACATGAGAACCTTCTTCTCCTGTTGGAAAAGTAATAATATCACCTGCTTTAACATTTATTTCAGCATTTATTGTTCTGATAGTACCTTTACCGCTGATTATATAAAAAACTTCCTCATTCATTTCGTGGTAATGGTATCCCCAAGCATAATTTCCAGGTTCAACTTCCACAACACTTACGTTGCACTGTTTAGCCTCCGTCGTTGGAAATACATATTTTACTATAAACTCATTTCCGTTTTGTTCAATTTTTTGTTCTGCTAAATTGTTATAATTTTTTACTGCAAGTTGTTTCATTGCAAATTCTCCTTGTATTAATTGGTAAGACTATATGCTGCAACATATTTTTTATTTTAGATGTATTTTATAATACCGTAAAGCAGGCACAATAATGTTTTATAGTTACCTGAAGGTAAGAATTTAAATTAATAAAACAATTCATTCAGTTTACAAAAATTAACTAACTTAACTTTATAGTATTAATCAGAATATATGTAGAATGTATTCGGGCAAATGATGGATTATTACAAGTTTTTTATTGACAGCATATTGATAATACTTTATCATTAATGGTAGAAAATTCTACTATAAAAGTTCACTGATTAAATTTGGAGAGAAGTATGAAAATTAATATGACCAGAAAACAATGGGCAGCAGTAATTTTATTGGTTATTATAGTACCGATTATATATAATAAAACATCAGGTTTTATCACAGGTATGATTCAGAAGCAGGCAATGAAAATGCCTAAAGAGGTTGAGGTTGACTATCCTCATATTGAAGAAATTAATGTATCAGCCGAATCAACAGGACGAGTAGAAGCAAAATATTCTGTTGATCTTGTGGCAAGAGTTCCTGGCTTCTTGATTAAAAAATATTTTACAGAAGGTGATTTTGTAAAAAAAGGTCAGCTTCTTTTTCAAATAGATCCGAGAGAATATCAGCTTGAAGTTAATAATTCTCAGGCAAATGTTAACCAGTACAGTGCACTTTTAAGAAATGCACAACAAGAATTAAACAGAGCAAATGCTCTTGTAAAAGAAGATTTGATAAGCCGTTCAGATGTTGACCAAAGTCTTGCTGCAAGAAACCAAAATAAAGCTCTGCTGGATTCTGCAAGACAACAACTTGAACTTGCAAGAGTTAATTTAAGCTATACGTCAGTAAAATCACCTATTGACGGTAGAATAGGCAAAGTTAATATTACCGAAGGAAACTATGTAACAGCAACATCAGGTTCACTTGTTAACATTGCGAGCATAAATCCTGTTTATGTAACATTCAGCCTGAAAGGCGATGATTTTGTTAAATTACTGAAGGCAAGCGAACAGTTTAAAGATGTCGAAGTTAAAGTTCAATTTGACGACGGCTCTTGGTACGACAAAATCGGAAAAATAAACTTTGTAGATAACAAAATTGATAAAGATTCAGGTTCGGTCACCCTTAGAGCAACCTTTGACAATACTAAAAGCTGGCTTGTCCCGGGTGCTTATATGAAAGTTAAATTAACTGCGCCTAAACTTGTAAAATTTATGACAGTTCCTCAATCCTGCACTAAAGGCGATGCTATGAGCGGTTATTATGTATGGACCGTAGAAAATGATAAAGCAGTTAAAAAGAATATTAAAGTTTCTGATGTAATTAATAATAACTGGGTTGTTAACAGCGGATTAACACTATCTGATGTCGTTGTTGTTTCAGGTATACAAAATATTGCATCAGAAGGACAAAAATTAAAAATCATTGATAAATCTAAAACTACACAAGAAACAGCAGGTAAAGATTAATGAAAAAAATATTTGATAAAGAAAAATTATTCTTTTTTATACAGAAACCGAGATTTGCACTTGTTATTTCTGTATGTATAGTTATACTCGGACTTATTTCAATGCTAAGCCTAAAACAGGAAAGCTATCCTGACGTAACACCTCCACAGGTTCAGGTTTCAGCTAACTATCAAGGTGCAAGCGCAGAAGTTATTGAATCTTCCGTTGCAACGGTTCTGGAGAATAAATTAAACGGTATTGAAAACCTTTCCTATATGACATCAACCTCTTATGACGGAAGTTATACTCTTACACTATATTTTAAAGTAGGTTCCGATAAAAACATCAATTTGATGAATGTTCAAAACAGAATTCAGCAGGTACAATCACAGCTTCCTGAAGATGTTCAAAGAACGGGAGTTACTGCTATCAGCCGTTCATCAGGTTCAGGTGCCGTAATTTTAACTCTTTATCCTGAATCAGGCGATTGGTCCCAATTAGATTTAACAAACTACGGTTCTATATATATTAAAGATGAATTGAAACGTGTTGACGGCGTTGCCGACGTAAATGTTTTCGGCGGCGGAAATTATTCTATGCGTATATGGCTTGATCCGCAAAAAATGGCAGGGCTGAATATTTCAACAAGCGAAATTAAATCAGCAATAGCAAACCAAAACACACAGGTAACAGCAGGTGCTTTAGGACAGCTTCCTACTGATGAAAAACAAGCTTTGCAATTAACTTTAAAGACTCAAGGCAGACTTGATGATGTAAAAGAATTTGAAAATATAATTATCCGTTCAAATACTGACGGTTCTAATGTTAAAATAAAAGATATCGCTAGAGTGGAACTCGGTGCGGAATCTTATTCAAATCTTGGTCTTGTTAACGGTAAACCATCTGCCGTTGTAGTAATTTCACAACTTCCGGATGCAAACATCATTAACCTGTCTAAAGCAATAAAAGCTAAGGTTAATGAATTAAATTCAAGAATGACAAACGGAATCAAAATACTTTACGTAAAAGATGATGCAGATTTTATCCACGAATCAATGAAAGAAGTTGAGTTTACAATTTTGCTAACTGCATTAATAGTTGTAATAATCATCTTCCTTTTTCTTGGTGACGGTATGGCAACACTCGTACCTTGCGCAACAATTCCTGTTTCACTGGTCGGTACATTTTTTGCACTGAAAGCTATGGGAATGTCCATAAATCTCCTGTCGTTATTTGCACTGGTGCTTGCGGTAGGGGTTGTAGTTGACGATGCGATTGTAGTAATTGAAAACGTAAACCGACATATTGAAGAAGGGAAATCAGCAGTAATAGCAACTCAGCTCACAATGCAGGAAGTAGGTTCTTCACTTGTTGCTATGGCTCTTGTATTAATGGCAGTATTTGTTCCTATTATATTTATGGGCGGTATGACAGGTGTAATGTATAAACAGTTTGCTGTTTGTATTGCGGTATCCATAGCTATTTCAGCTATCTGTGCATTATCATTGTCACCTGCAATGTGTTCACATTTTCTCGGACATAAAAAAGAATATAAAAAAGACTCCCCAATTCCTTTCTTGGCTTCTTTAGAACATATTAAAGCCAGAATAGAAAGAAAAACTTCAGTTATAGTTTTGAAATTTAATGAAATCTTTAGCAAAGTCGAAGATTTTTACATGGAATATGTAAGAAAATTTGTTTATAACAAAAAATTAGTTATAGTATTTTACCTGTCAATAGTTGCATTAACACTAATTTCGTTCAAAACAATTTCAACCGGCTTTATTCCTGACGAGGATCAGGGTGTTCTACTTGCAAGCATAACACTTCCTGATGGAGCATCTTTATCAAGAACTGAAGATGTTTCAAGAAAATTTGTTGACGGAATCCGTGACATTGACGGAATTAACCCTGAAAAATTAACGGTTTTCGGAGGAAACGGAGCTGTTAACTCATCAACTGTAATTATTCAGTTAAAAGATTACAAAGAAAGAAAAGTCGGACCTTTAGAATGGGTTAAAAGAAAAATAAAAGGGCAGCCTACTGACCTTTCTCATACAGCAATTTTGAATAAAGTAAGGGCTGTTGCAGGAAATACAAAAGAAGCATCAATTGTTGCATTCTCACCACCTGCAATTATGGGTATGAGTATGATGGGCGGTTTTGAGTTCCAAATGCTTTCACAAGGCGAATACACGCCTCAAGACTTGGAAGCTTGGGCAAATAAACTTGTTGCAGCTGCAAACCAGGATCCGTCATTATCAAGTGTTTATACTTCATTCCAGGCAAATGTGCCTCAATACATTGTAGAAATTGATTATGAAAAAGCACTTGCTCAAAATGTTGATTTGCAAGAATTATACTCAACATTATCTTCAATGCTCGGTACATATTATATAAACGACTTTAATAAATACGGAAGGGTTTTCAAAGTTCAAATGCAGGCTGAAAGCCGTTTCAGAAATAAAGCAACCGATTTATCCGGAATATACGTTAAAAATAATAACGGCGTAATGGTGCCTATTTTATCAATAGTTAAGCTCAAACAAACAGTAGGTACAGCATCAATCACAAGATATAATCAATATGAATCAGTTCAAATTCAAGGTCAGCAGTCTGCAGGCAAAAGTTCCGGCGATGCTATGAACGCAATGGAAGCTGTTGCATTAAAAACACTTCCATCCGATATGACTTTTGATTGGTCAGGTACATCTGCTCAGGAACGTGAAGCCTCAGGACAGACAGCTATGGTTGTAGGAATGGCTCTTGTTTTCGTATACCTGTTCCTCGTAGCCTTGTATGAAAGTTTCACAATTCCGATTGCCGTTCTTTTGATTTCACCGATTGCGGCACTGGGCGCACTTATCTTCCAAATGATGATTAATCAATCATTTGATATTTATTCTCAGGTTGGTATGATTACGCTAATCGGACTTGCAGCAAAACAATCCATTCTTATTGTTGAATTTGCGAAAGAAGAACATGAAAAACACGGACTTGATGTTAAAGAAGCTGCCGTAAAAGCTGCAAAACTAAGATTTAGAGCAATTATGATGACCGAATTGGCATTTATTATAGGTGTTTTACCGATGATATTCGCATCAGGTGCAGGTGCTAATTCAAGAATTTCTGTTGGTTCAACAGTATTCGGCGGTATGATTGCGGCTTGTACACTGGGCGCTGTTTTAACACCGGCATTCTATGTAATAGTTCAGGAATTTGTTGATTTGTTCCCTAAAAAGGAAATTACGGAAAAAGATTTGGAGATAGTAGAAATAGCATGAAAAAGATTTTAAATTTATTTTTAATATGTTCTGTTCTAACGCTGACGTCAAATGTGGCTTTAGCTAAATCAGTACGTAAAGAAAAAGTCAAAAAGTCAGATGAAGTTCATATTGTAAAACCTGAAAAAACTAAGACTAACAAAAAAAAGGAACGAAAAAAAAGTGAAAACAATTTAAAGGATAAGGAACAATCTTCGAAAGAAGCAGAGGGAATGTATGAAACAAAATTCCCTGTCATAAACAGCCAGATAGAATATGCTGATATGAACGGCGAAGTTACTTTGACAGATTGCATAAAACTTGCGATAACACATCACCCTGCAATTATGTCTGCCATAAGCAATTCCGAAATATATCATTCAAGAGTAGGTCAAGCCTGGTCAAATTATTTTCCGACAATCGGTGCAGGTGTAAGCTATTCAAGAAATGATATGCTTATGACTATGAGAAGCGGTGGTCAGTATTCAGGTATGATGAACAGAAGATATGACCAATATTACACTCCTACTCTTTCTGCAAATATGCTATTGTTTGATTTCGGAAAGACTAAAGCCAACGCTGATATGGCAAAAAGAAGCTTTGAATCATCCCGTTATGATGCTGAAACAAGTATTGAGCTTGTAATTTATAATGTAAAAGTTGCATATTTTAATATGATTTTTGCAGAAGCTCAAAAAGTGGTATACGAAGACACAGTTAAGGATTACGAATTGCAGTTGAAACAGGCAAAGGCTTACTACGAAATAGGTAAAAAAGCAAAAATAGATGTTACTACTGCTGAATATAACTTAGGTAATGCAAAAGTTAACCTTATCAAAGCAAAAAATACTCTTGAACTTGCATCAGTTCAACTTGCAAACGCTGTCGGTATTCCTGAGCTTGAAAATGTAATCTTAAAAGATAAATTAAATTCCAAAGCATATGATGTTCACTTTGATGATTTATTAAAAACTGCCGAAGCATCACGTCCTTCATTATTGTCTGCTAAAAAATTAATGGATGCGGCAGAACTCGGAGTTCGCGCAGCAAAAAGAGCTTTTACTCCTGACATTAGTGCAAACGGTTCTTATATGAGAGGCGGTTACAGCATGAATGCCGACTACGGTTATCAACTCGGATTGCAGCTGAATTATACAAACTTAAATCTTATGCTTCTAAAAAAACAGGTCGACGAGGCAAAAGCAACTTATAAAAAATACATGGCTGATTATGAACAACAAAAACAAAATGTTTACTTAGAAGTCAAAAGTGCATATATCAGTCTTATGAATTCTCATGACAGTCTTGATGTTTCCAAACTTGCACTTCAACAGGCTAAAGAACAACAATATCAGGCATTCAGAAGATATCAGGTAGGACTTGGCAACGCTATTGAGTTCAAAGATGCAGAAAATACATATTTGAATGCTCAACTGAATTACTACTCAAATCTGCTGGATTACAATGTAAACGCCGCAGAACTTGAACGAGTTGTCGGTGCTCCTATAAAAGAATCTGATATTGACCTGTAATATAATCTTAATTGTAATTTTTTGATGCTTAAGTTGTTACTATAATTTTAATAGGAGAATTAGAATGGAACTTTATGAAGTAATAGAAAAACGTAGGACAATTCGTGATTTTGAGGATAAACCGATTGAAATGAATATCATAAAAAGAATCATTTCAGCTGGTCTAAAAGCACCGACAAACAATCACCTCCGCGAATGGGAATTTGTAATTTTTAATGATAAAAAAGAGCGTTTAAGAATACTTAATCTTGAAGATATGTCAAATTATGACGATTGTGAAAAAATGTTAGATGGTTTTGGAATGACAGATTCAGACCAAAGAGGCATGTATCATATTGCAATGCCAAAACAGTTTTCAATGCTAGACAATTCAGGCTGTTTAATTTTGCCGTTTTTTAAATTAAGAGAGCCTTTATTAAAGCCAACAAGTTTAAGTTCTTTAAACGAGTTTGCTTCAATTTGGTGTTGCGTTGAAAACATACTTTTGGCAGCTGCCTCAGAAGGAATATTAGGTGTAACCCGCATTCCGATGAGTGAAGAACTTGAGCATATCAAAAACACTCTTAATCATCCTGACAACTATACAATGCCCTGTTATATTGCTTTAGGTTATCCTAGCAGTAATGCAAAGTTACCAATCCAAAAAACAATTAATGTTGATGACAGATTGCATATTAATCAATGGTAACAAGCTGAATTTTATGGTTATTATTGATTATAATTAATAATTTGAAAGCAGGCTAATACAATAGACTCTAGTTGATTTTATATCAAAATATATTGTGCTGCATGCTTTTTAATGCAATAGGAAAGTAAAGTTTTGTTAAAAAGCACAATGCAGCACTTGAAAAAATGCAATAATTTATATAAATTTGTATTAATTAATATAGCTGCTATTTTTAGCAGCTGGAAAGGAAAATATGAGAATTAATAATGAATTAAAAGAAGCTGCAGCATTTAATCCGACAAAAAAAAGTCATTTAATGTCTATTGTTGACATGTGTGCACAAATAGAAAAACAAATTATTTCATTGCCGCTATATCAAAGAGATTTAAGTTGGACTATTCAAAAAGCAATAGATTTACTAAATTATCAACTCCTCGGGAAAGCACCTGTTTCACCTGTTTCATTCAATGTTATATTAGATACAAATAATTGCGTGCCACAAATTTCATTTATAGATCGTGAAATTATTGAAAATGTAAAGCGGGGACAATATTCAGTTGTAGATGGTCAACAACGTTTGACTACGAATTATAAAGCTTATATCGATGATAGCAGCTTTAAAAATATTGTATTAGATATAAGTCGCGGTTATTTTATCGAACAAAAAAACGAAATAAAATCCAATCAAATTCCTGTTGGCATTCTTTTAAATAAAGAAGATGACAAACTTTTTGAATACGTTAATAACAAAAGTTCATTGAGAAAGGGAGAAGTACTAAATTTATTATTACAAATCAGAAGTAAAATAAAAAACTATAATTACACAATTAACCAGGCAGAAGAATTAACTGAAGATGAACAAATAGAATGGTTTGAAGTGCTTAACAATGCAGGAAGCAGAGTAAGTATTATACAAATGAGATTTTCTAAGCTAAAAGCACACGGAATAGATGTGTATACTCAATTTACTAAAATTTATCAAAACAAATTAGTTGATGCCAGCTACAAAAACTTTTTTGCACCTCAACAAACTGTAGTATCATATCCGATTGCAGCATTAAATCCTGCATATGAAATTATAATAGCAAGGCATCATAAAAACAACTATGCACCTATTCCTTCAGATACCAAAGAAAATAAATTATGTGATATGTCACCTGAAAACTTAAAAAAATGTTTTGATTTAACCTTAAACGCACTTGATTTAACATTAGATTTTATCATAAATAACAATCTGAAAAAACCTCCAAGAATAGATTATATTAATTATCTTATCGGTTATTTTGTGTATAACAATAATAACTCTCTAAGTGAAAATCAGCGGCAGTATCTCATAAATTGGTATAAAACAGTTAATTTTACAAATAAATCAAATTCAGAAAGAAGAGAAATATACAATTCATTAATTGAAAATGTATAAAAATTAACATTAAAAAAGACCTGTTAGACAGGTCTTTTTTAAATCTGGGGCGGAAGGATTCGAACCTCCGAATGCCTGGACCAAAACCAGGTGCCTTACCACTTGGCGACGCCCCAATAGCGGCTACATTTATTATTCTAACCGCTAAAATTCAGTTGTCAATATTTTATTTGTATAAATGGACTTTTTTCTTTAGCAAATATTATTTCAACATAGCTTAACAGGTTTTTAATAACATCTAATATAAGAATTTCGCTCTCAAAATGTCCGATATCAAATACGGCTATTGGGCTTTCCAGAGCAGTATGAAACTTTAAATCGCCTGTGACTAAAGCATCTGCGCCGTTTTCATAAGCCTCTTGTATAAACCCCCTGCCACTTCCGGCACAAAATGCAATTCTTTTAATATATGAAATATTTTTATTATTTACATATCGCAGGTTTGGTGATACTTTTGAAAGCAATTTTAAAAATTCTTCTATTGAAATATTTGTATCTGAATATCTTAAAAAATCTGATGTTTCAGTTATTTTTAAACCTAACGTGCTTATCAAAGTGTCTGTGGTTCCTCCACAGGTTTTGTCAAGATTAGTATGAGCAGTGTATATATTTATATCATGCCAATTAAGCGGAACAAAAAACAATGGATGATGAGAAATTATCATATCGCAATTTTGTGTTCTTGCTTGATTAACAATGTCATCGGTTACAGTTAAACAAACCATCACCTTGAAAACTTCATATTTTGATTTTACATTCACTGCCCAGCCTGAACAATCCCAAGATTCTGCAAGCTCAGGAGGTGCAAAATCTTCTATCTTTTTGGCAATACTGTATTTATCCATATATTTCCTCAAAAATTTTATAAGCTATTGTTGTCTTATCAGCTTTTTCAATTTTTTTCATACTGCCTGTTTTATTAAGTATGGTGACTTCGTTATAATCACTGGAAAAACCTATATCTTTTCTAGAAATATCATTGGCTATCAGGTAATCACAACCTTTATTTGCAATTTTAGCTTTCGCATTTTCTATTAAATTTTCACTTTCAGCACAAAAGCCTACAATTTTTTGATTTTTCTTAGCCAAAGAAATTTCTTTTAATATGTCAGGATTTTTTACAAGCGTAAGAGTTAATTCGTCGTTATCAGAAGTTTTTTTCATTTTTTGTTCTGATTTTTCTTTTACTCTGTAATCAGCAACCGCAGCAGCCATAATAACGCAGTCCGCATCTGAAAACTCTTTTTCTACGGCAGATTTCATATCCGTTGCAGATTTAACTTTTATAACATTATATTTTCTTTCAACTTCTTTTGTTGTAATCAAAGTTACGTCAGCACCGAGATTTTGAGCCGCATCAGCAAGAGCAAGTCCCATTTTACCTGATGAGTAATTGGAAATATATCTGACAGGATCTATGTCCTCTATTGTTCCGCCTGATGTTATAACTATCTTTTTTCCGTCAAGTTTTTTATAATTTAAAATTTCAACTGTTTTATCAAAAATCTTATCAAGGCTGCAGAGCCTTCCTTTGCCTTCATAACCGCAAGCTAGATAACCGCTTTCAGGTTCAAGAATTGTGTAGTGAAGTTTGTTTAAATTATCTTGAATAAGCGGATTATCCCACATATTACAATTCATTGCAGGTGCTAAAATAACAGGTTTTCTAAAAGCACAGGCAATTGAAGTTAAAAGATTATCACAAACTCCCGCTGCTATTTTAGAAATTGTATTTGCAGTAGCCGGAGCAATTACCATAATGTCAGCTTCATCAGCAAAAGATATATGTTCGGGTTTAAAATCATCAACTGTAAATTCTTCCACACCTACTTCATTTTGACTTAAGTTTTGCAAAGTTAATTTAGTAACAAAATTTAAAGCATTTTGAGTGCAAACAACACGAACATTAGCATTTGCACGTTTATACATTCTGATAAGTTCACAGATTTTATAGGCTGCAATACCGCCTGTAATACCTACCAATACGGTTTTCCCGGTCAACATTTCTTTTGTTCTCCGATTATAACCTTTTCCAAATCTGAAATAGCCTGCTCAAGATTATCATTTACAACTTTGTAATCAAAATTTTCGGCTCTTGCAAGTTCTTCTCTCACAGCCTGAAGACGTTTTTTTATAGTTTCTTCATCTTCGGTTTTTCTGCCTCTAAGGCGTTCTTCAAGTGTTTCATAGGAAGGCGGGCAAATAAAAATCAAAACAGCTTCCGGCATTTGTTTTTTTACCTGTAAAGCTCCTTGTGTATCTATTTCAAGAATTACATCTTTACCTTCCTGCAAACATTGATTTATAAATTTCCTTTTTGTTCCGTAACGGTTTCCTGCAAATTCAGCCCATTCAAGGAATTTGTCATTATCAATACATTGCTGAAAATCTTCTTTAGTCAAAAAGAAATAGTTTACACCGTTGACTTCACCGCATCTTGGCGCACGCGTAGTACAGGAAATTGAAAGCATAAACTGAGGATTTTTGTTTAAAAACCCTTTTAAAACAGTGCCTTTGCCGACACCTGAAGATCCTGAAACTACAAATAATTTTTTGTTCATACTATAATTATACAATGAATAAAAAAGCAATTTACAATTTTTTGAAAAAACTTAATACAACTAAAACATACAAAGGGCTTGCCGATTTTGTAATAGAAAATCTGACAAAACTTACTAAAGCCCAAGCATGCTGGATTGGTCTTATTAATTATACAACAATGATAGTTGAAGTAAAAAAGATATATAAAACAGAAGGTTTTAACAAGAATAAACAGTTAATAGGCGAGGTTAAAAAAATCAGGCAGACTGTTTTTGACTTTTATAACAATTTTGAGATTGAAGATATTGTAGAGCATATTGCAACTTTATCAAAGGAAAATAAAATTATTTTACCGATTATATACAGAAAAAATGTTTTGGGTTATGTAGGTTTGATAAGTGATGATGTTAACTTCAACAAAAAAAATATTGAAGCTGTAAGTATACTTGTACAAAATATAGCTTCAAAACTGGAAATTATATCTCTTTATGAAGAAAGAGCAATTAATAAACGAGAAAGACTTGAGTTTTTGGCAAGTATTTCTCACGAATTTAAAACACCGCTAAACTCAATAATAGGTTTTTCAGATATATTAGCAATAAAATGTGAAAATAAAGATAATTTAAAATATATAGATAACATTTCCAAGAGCTCACGGTTTTTAATGGACTTAATCCAAATAACTCTGGATTTTGCAAGAAACGGAGCTAAACCGATTGAACTTATTTGTCAGGAATTCAGGTCTAAAGAAGTAATATCAGATATAATTTGGGGTTTTGAAGAAATTAGAAAAGAAAAAAATATTAATATAAACTATACTCTTTCGGATGTAATTATCAATGCTGATATAACAAGGTTTCAACAGCTTATTTACAATCTTATTTCAAACGCAATAAAATTCAGCAAAGATAACAGCGAAATAGTGATAGTGACTTATGTAAACAATAAACATGAATTCGTTTTTGAGATAAAAGATTCTGGAGATGGAATAAGCAAAAAAGACATTGGCAAAATATTTAATTTCTTTACTCAAGTAAACAGAAATCAGCTAAAACGACAGCAAGGCTCAGGTGTCGGGCTTGCAGTATGCAAAAAAATAGCCAGAGCACACGGCGGAGATATTATTGTAAAATCAAGGCTTCATTATGGAAGCACCTTTTGGGTTGTACTTCCGCAAAACAAATAAAAAAAACTCAAGTTAACATCTTGAGTTTTTTATTAATTTATAAACTTAAGCGGCTTTGCTATGTTTTTTAACTTTTTCATAAATCAAAAGTACTGTGCAAATTACAATACAAATCATTGTTGACACAAGCCAAAATGCTATTGCACCGTTCCAGCCGAATTTATCAACCATAAAACCTGTTCCGCCTGATGATAATGCTGCACCAACATATCCGAAAATACCGGTAAATCCTATTGAAGCCGATGCAACTTTTTTAGAACTGCTTTCTACTGCGCAAAGTCCGCCGATTAACATTTGAGGACCAGCTGTAAACATACCTATCATTGCAGCAAATACAAAGTCCATAAAGTTATTATCAGCAGGGTTCTGAGCAAATGCCAGCAAACTCATAATTAAACATATTAAAAATATGATATTGATTGGAGTTCTGTTTCCTTTATAAACTTTATCCGAAATTACCCCTGCAAGAATAGCACCAAATGCGCCGATTAAAGCAAGTGAGCTCAATTTTGAACTTGCAAGAGTCAGTGAATTACCCTTTACTTCAACTAAATATTTTACAAGCCAGTCTTCTGTTCCGAAACGTATAATATATACGAATATATATGCTATTGCAAGCATCCATATTACAGGATTGAAAATAATATGTTCTTTAAAAATTTGGAAGTATGAACGGTTATCTTTTTCTTCTTCCGTTTCACTGTTACAAGCAACAGGTTCTTCTCTGTATTTTTCAACGTCAGGAAGACCTAACGACTGAGGTTTATCTCTCAATCTGTCATAAAGCCATAAACCTGTGATAATACATATTACTGCAGGGATATAAAAAGCTGCTTTCCAACCAAACTTATCAATAGCAAATCCTGATACCATTACAGCGGCAAACACGCCTATTTGGTGGGAAGTTGACCATAATGACCATTTTGTACCGCGTTCTGAGTTAGAAAACCAATAAGATAAACTTTTTGCAACAGGAGGAAAACCGCAAGATTGGAACCAGCCGTTTGCACCCCAGAAAAATGCCATTACCCACAACAAAACAGTTGCAGAAGGCAATCCGAAAAAGCTTACATGTCCCGGTGTAATAAATACTGCACTAAGAACGAAACATAAGTTGCATATAGCCGATAAAATCAAAGCAGTAGGCAAAAATGTTCTTACATTAGCTTTATCCGCTATCACGCCGTTTACAAATTTACCAATACCGTAAGTTACATATAAAGTAGAACCCAAAAGCCCCAATTCCGTATTTGATAAATTTAATGCCTTACCCATTGACGGAAGCGCTACTGCAATATTTTTTCTGCATATATGAAAAACTACATATGCAATAAAACTTGAGTAAAATATTCTCCATCTGTAATGAGTGTATGTCTTTTTTACTTCTTCCTGATTCATTGTAACCGGTTTTGCCGGCGGTTCTTTAAAGAACTCAATAAACGCATTCGCCATATTTATTTTCCTGCCTTAATTATCTGAATATTACGTGTCTCTGTAATTTCTTGACGGGCATCTTTTATTAACTCTCTTTTTTCTTCATCTAATCTGCACCCGCACACCAATCTGTCTACAAATCCTGTGTTTAATTTTACGGCTTTGTCAAAAGCACCAACTTCTTCAAGTACATCTTTAATTTGGTGCAAGTCATAACCGAAAGATTGTTTTGAGTTATAAACCAACGTTTCCCCCGTTTGTGAAATAATAGGTTCTCCGCCTTGTTCAAAATATAATTTAAATACTGATTTCAAATCCTGCAATTCGGATTGCAGAGTTGAAACTGTCTGTTGAATTCTTAAAAATCTTTCAAATAAATATTCAACATTATCAAGCTGTTTCATTTCCCAATCATATTTTTGAAGATACAATTTCTTCAATTTAGGATAAGCAAGCGCTAAGCCCATAGTATCAGCCATTGCGCGGTGGTGATTATTTAACTCTACATTAAATTTGTTTGTCAAAGCTTCAAGCCCGTGAGAAAACAAATCAGGATAAACTTCTTTAAACATCTGCTGGGAATCAATTCTTGCATTAGTGAGCTCTTTTCCAGCAGTACGAAGACTGGCTTCGTTTAAAAAGGTATAATCAAAGATACAGTTATGAGCTACAATCGGGTAATCACCTATAAACTCAAGAATTTTGGGCATTGCTTCTTCTTCTGTCGGGGCATCGGCAACCATTTCCTGAGTAATTCCGTGAATTGCCATGCTGGATTTTCTGATATGCTGCTGAGGATTAATTAAAGTCTGGTATTCATCCTTAATCTTACCGTTTTCTAACCTTACTGCAGCGAATTCAACCATTTTCTCTTTGGTATAATCCAAACCGGTTGTTTCTGTGTCCAAAACAATTTCTATTATCTTTTTTCTTCCCATTTTCTTATCCTATAGAGTTCTATTAAGATAATAGCACAAAAAAATTTTCTGTGTTAGAATAAATCCGTTAAATAAAAAATTAAGGAGATATGTAATGTCAAATGCAGTTGATATCAATGATGAATCTTTTGAACAGGAAGTAATAAACTCTGAGCAGCCTGTTGTTGTTGACTTTTGGGCACCCTGGTGCGGACCTTGCAGAAAGCTTGGACCTATTTTGGATGAAGTTGCTTCTGAATTCAGCGGGAAGGTTAAATTTGTAAAAGTTAATACTGATGAAAACTTAAAAACTGCTCAAGATTATTCTATCAGCGGTCTTCCAAGCCTTCTGGTATTCAAAAACGGAAAAGCTCTTGAAAGACTTGTAGGTTTAATGCCAAAATCTACAATCATTTCAAACATTGAAAAACACTTATAATAAAGACTATTACAAATATTACATTATATTAAGCCTTGTAAAATCATTGATTTGCAAGGCTTTTAAGCTGTTTTGGCATATTTCATACCCGATATTATTAAAGTTTTACTTCTAAAAAGCCGATAACCTACGTAAAGGAAAAGGAGTAAATGCTTTGTATACAATAGACGGCGTTACAAATAAATATAAAGTATTTCAAGAGTACTACTTTGAAAAAAACAAAGTAGAACTTACTTACTCTCAAGCGCTGTCTTATTACAGCCAATTGTCTAAAGATGAATTAGAAGAATTTGCAAAGTACTATCAAGACGAAACAGGCTATGAAATCATTACTGCAAACGGAACATCTTACGGTGAAGATGCTCAGTACACCGATACAGGTTTAAAAAAGAAAGTTAAAAAGAAAATAAAAACTAAAGACGGTTCATTCGGCGGTTATGAAAACAGAGAATATACTGTTTATTCAACTAATGCCAATAAAGCAAATATCATGATGAAATACAGCATGGAAGCTTATGCTAAAAAATCAGGTCAAATTTTAGATCCCGTTTGGTCACAATATTCTGCTGAAGAAATTATAGCAATGGAAGATACAGGTGTTAATATCCCTAAAGACATTCTTGAACTTGCTCATGCTATTCAGGAAAATACTTCTGCTAACTATGACAACACAGGAGAACAAACTGATAACCCCGATGAAACTTCTGAAAAAATGCCTTTTCTTGAAGCAGTTAAAGTTGCACAAAAAAAGATTGAAGCCTGCGAAGAAAATGACAACAAAATCGAAGATCAAATTAATGATCTTATGCCTGAAAAAGACAAACAAGAAAGAACTATTAAAGAAAGATTAAAAGAACAAGAAGATGCTTTTGACAGATTCAAAAAAATAATGAAAGACTGGACTAATCTTCAAGACAAAGTTAACAAAGGTGAAGCTCTTACTACAAGCGAAAGCAAAAGATACCTTGAATTAAGAGAAATGTTTGAAAATGAAGATTTTAAAGCAAAATCTAAAAACAGCGAATATGCATTTGATGAAAATGAAATTGCAAAATCATTAAATATGATTAATATTTTAGCTGCAAAAGGTGAAATCTTAGGTGATGAAACCGAAGCAATGGGCGAACTTCTTGCAGATTACACTTCTAAAAACAATTTCAAAACAACACGCAAAGAAGTAAGACAAACATTAGGCTTCTTTGCAACTTTCATTGCAATGGTTAAAGGTAAAAAATTAGCAACTTTAGCTACTGAAGTCGGTGAAGAAACAAAAGAATTCTCAACTGATTCAATCGACTCTGCAAACGAAATCGCATCTATCCTTGATATTGAAGACAGAATTATTGATCCTAGAAGCAATAATAAAGAAAATATGGATTCAACAGAAGAAGATGCACAACAAGTTGCAGGCGCAGAACAGGAAAATGCTGCGGAAAACACAAATGAACAAGCAGTAGATACAGAAATAACAGAAGAAGTAACTAACACTACCGCTGAAACTTCTGAAACTTCCGAAAGTGCAGAAGCTCCAGCTAACGCTGTTGATGCTAATGCAGAAGATAAAGCTGCAGATGTTAACAATACTGTTGATACTAATGAAACTACCGATTCTAAAACACAAACAGATAACAAAGGTGCTAAAGGCAAAGATAACGAAGAAGAAAAATTCGTTGTAAACAATGAAAATGTTTTGGAATTGACAGGTCAAGCTGCTGATATCAAAGGCGAATTGCTTGCAGAAATTAAAGAAGCTTTAAAATCAATTAAAGTAGCAAAAAGCGACAAAAAATTTGCAATGATTGCAGAGAAAAAAGTTGCATTCATCTTAAAGAAATACCAAAAAGATGAAGAAAAACGCCAAAATGAAGTTAAACAACTTGAAGAAAGCAACAACGAATCCAAAAAAGAATTAGAAAGATTAACTGGCAAATCATCTGAAGAAATCGACAAAGATATTAACGGTAATACAAAAGATTCTGAATTAACAGGAAAAGACAGCCCTGCTGATGATGACACTAAAGACGATGTTGAAAAACACAGAAACAAAATTATCAGCAACAACAAAGAAATTACTGATATTCAATCTGCATCAGAAAATGCAAAAGAAGAATTTGCACAAAAAACAGCTAAAGAAAAAGATACTATTAATAAACAAGTTCCTGTTGAAAGTATTGCTAATGAACGTCACACTACATTCTTAGAAAAAGACTTACCTGAAAAGACACAACAGTTAAGCTTTACAAAAGCTGCAGGTATTACTCTCACAAAAATCGGTAAAATCTTAATCGCAAGAGGTATTAAGACATTAACAGTTTGCATCTACTCAAGAAAAGCTATTGAAGATATCAGAGAAGGCTCAAAAAGCGTTCTTATCGGTACAGGAGCAAGAGCAGCAGCAGGCGGAAAAATGATTCCTAAATTAGCAAAAGCAACTTCTAAAAAAGCAGCTAAAGATTCATCAGAAGCTTTAGAAAAGCTTAATGCTGTTGATCAAAAAATTATATCCGTTACAGAAGAAGAAGGTGCTGATAATTCTACTGGTGAAGAAAATCAAGAGCAAGCAGACAAAACAGAAAATACAGAAAATTCTGCTGAAACAACTGCACCTGCCGAAAATCCTGAAACAACCCAAACTGCTTCTCAAACTGAAACTCCTGTTCAAGAAGCCCCTGCTGAAGCTGCTTCTGAATCTACAAGTGTAGAAAATGTTCAAGAAGAACTAAAAAATACAGAAGTTGAACAAAATGACAAAAATACAAATGTAACTAGCAACAATGTTACAGAAACAGATAATAAAAATGATGAAGAAAATACACAAGAAGCAATTAATAATGTTTCTTCAACTTCAAATACTTCTTCATCTGAAAAGAAAGAAGAAATAACAACAGATAAAGCTCAAGATAATGTTGATGATACTAAAGCAAGTGCGAAAGATGATAACAAAGATACTTTAGAAACTAAAAAAGACACAGAAAAAACAACTAAAGAGCTTGAAAAAGAAACTAAAAATCTTACAAAATTAATGAAAAAAGATGAAAAAGATATCATCAAAATGACTAAAGAATCAATTGAAGCTGCAAAAAAACAAGAAGAAATTTTGACAGAGTATGAAGCTTTAGTTGCAGAAAATGAAAAATTAATTGAAGAAGACGAAAATAACAAACAAAATCAATCTCCTGCTCAAGCTGCACCTCAACAACAAGCAGACGGTGGAGAAGAAGGCAGTATGCCTGCTGTTGCTGCGTTCTCAGTAATGGATAGCAAACAAAACAATTCAGGCAACTCTGATAAAATCAATTCCAATGATGCAAGAATTAATGAATTGGGCATAGAGTTCACAACTCGCGGCAAAGTAATTGACAGAAACAAAACTAAAATTACAAAACTTCAAAAAACAACTAAAAAACGCCAAAAAAAATACACTAAAAAAACAAAAGTTATCGAACAAAAAAATAAAGAAGCTGAAAAGAAAGAAATTGAAAAACAGAAAAAACTTGCAAAACAGCTTGGTATTGTAGGCGTTGCAGAAAACGTATTCCAAGTAACATTATCAACAGGTCAGATTATGTGCATGGTTGTAGCTCCGCCTTGGATTCCTGCTGCCGGTGCAGTTATGGTAACAATTGGTGAATACGGTGTTTTATCATGCGGTCTTACAAAAGGTGTTATTAATATTGCAAACGGAAATCTTACTGCCGGCTTAATGTCTATCGGTCAATCTGCACTATCTGTTGTTACAGGCGGAACAAATATGCAGCAGGGCGCAGGCAGCGTTTTACAAGCAGTAAGCGCAGGTTTGAATGTTGTATCATCTTCTGCATCTCTTGTTAATAACGTAAGAGCAATCGAAGGTAAAGAAGCTAACGGAGTTTTCAGCAAAATTTCTACAATCGCAGGAGTTGCTTCATCATTAACAAGTTCTGCAGCATCACTTCAAGACTTAGGTAAAAACGGTGCATCTACATTCGGCAAATCAATGAAAATTGCAGGAGCAGTAGGTTCAGCTGCAACTTCAGCAAGCCAGCTTATGACAGAATTCGGCGGAGAAAGCAATCTTGCTAATATTCTCGGAATGGTTGGAGGTGCCGTAAGCACTGTTGCAGCTCTTGGTATGTTAGCTGATAAAAAATTCGGAAATGCATCTGAAAAGAACAAAGAAAACCAAGAAAAAACAGAAAATGATAACGAAACACAAGGTACTTCAGATAAAAAAGACAATAAACAAACTAACCCTGATGCAGAACCTTCTAAAGCAAAAGCAGACAAACCGACCGAAAATTCTACTGAAGGAACTATAAGCAAAAAAAGCTCAGCAGATGATGTTTTAGCTGATAACGGCAACGGAATTGTTGAATCATACTCAGGTATGTCAAAAGAACAAATCGCTGCAGCTAAAGCTCAAATTGAAAGAAGAAATGCTGCAGCAGGAACTTCTGAAATCGTATCAAGCGCATCTTTAGAAGATTTAGGGCTAACAGACAGCGGTACTAAATTAACAGGCGGCGTTCTTACTTCAACTTCAGGCAACGATGGCAGATTTAAAGAATCCGATAAAGCTCTTAACGGTCTTGTTTCATCTACATCAGGCACAATGCCATCAGCTGAATCAAACCCATCAGCAGATCCTATTAAACAAGCTATGAAAGGTGCTGATATGAATGCTGTAACTGAAAGCGCGAAAGTAAAAATGAACGAAACAGGCAGCAAAATCAAAGAACAACAACAGCAGCAAATTGATAAACAAATTAAAAAACAACAAAGAAAAGAAACTTTATCTCAAGTTGCAGATGCTGTTTCAGGTGCTTTAGGCGTTGGTCAATCAGTATTGAGCATGGGACAAAACGGACAAGCAAATACTGCAACTAAAAAACCGGCTCCTGCAGGAAGATTAACAAAACGTGCAAAAGAAATTATGAAAAAGAATAATAGACGTATTGCAGCACTGTCAGGCAAAGGTTATTCGTCACTTAACAAAAGATATGCATAAAAAAGCGGCTTTAATCAGCCGCTTTTAAATTTATTTTACCTCTAAATTATTTAAGAGAATTACCTGAATTTCACCGGGATTAAGTGTATTTTCAAAATATCCCTTGTTTGCAACAGGTATTGATTCTATCTTCAAAGGAATGGCTTCTGTATCTTTATCAAGTTTCGGTACAAATACGCTGGTTTCGGAAACTCCTCTGAAATTTAAGTTGCCCATAACAAGAATACTTTTACCGTTATAGCCTATTGCATAAGCAAACACAGAAGGATTAGTTGCTTTTAACGGAACAAATTTACCGTTATTAATTATAGGCATAAATCTGTATTTAACCCTGTTTGCTGCCTTGAAATTTTCTGAAAGTATTTCGCTTTTACCGCCCGGTTGTCTTGAGAAGTTAAAAATATCAATCTTTCCGCGATGTACAAAATAATAATCGTCATCAGTGTAGGTTTTCAACGCCTTTTTATTAGCCCATAAATAAATATAATTATCACCTGTATCAAATCCGTCTACAAAGTAAGAATTTACAGGTAACGTTGCATTAAGCCACATAATCATAAGACTTAGTTTCGGACCGTTTACAAGCAGCGGACTCATTTCATCATGAGTTGTAAAACTTCCTATAACCGCTTTGCGTTCAGGAAATTTAGCTAAATTTGAATTAGTTGTAATTACTTGATTAACAAGTTCTCTGCCTGTTTTCCAATTTTTAATATTGAAATAGCTGCCGTAATATCCGTCAAAACCTGCTTCAAGAAGTTTGTCGTAAGGAGTAAAAACAGCATAATCAGACACCGGCTCATTCCAGCTTTCGGAAGCTTCTGCAAGCCATAAGAACTGTGTATCTTTTGTTCTTGAATATGCAATTAAATCTTTCCAGAATTTTGCAGGCTTATTTGTTGCTACATCAGCTCTGATACCGTCAGCTCCAAGATTAATCACCATATCAACAAATTCTTTGTATAAATTATAGACATCTCTGTTTACATTACTTTCAGTTCCTGCATTCAAAAGTCTTACATCAGTCCAGTCAGCAGGGATTACGGGCTGTCCTGATTTATCTTTAACAAATAATTCAGGTCTTTGCATATATAAGTCATAAGATCCGCAGGAAGGTAAGTCTATAATTACGCGAATTCTTCTTTTATGCGCCTCATCAATAAATTTTCTTGCCTGTTCTTCAACTGATAGAGCACTCTTATCACTTTGAAGCTGCGGATTTAGTTTATTGAAGCTTAGTGCTGAATAAACAGAACCTGCAGTTCCTATTGCTTTAGTTTTACCTACTGCGGTAATTGGCATTACATGAATTGTGTTTATACCTTTTTGAGCCAATTCGTCAAGTCTTGAAATAGCATTAAGAAAAGTTCCGCTTTCTTCTGCTTCATCAAACTCAATAATTCCGTTTTTATTAATATCCTGCGCCGCAAAAGTTCTGATATTTATTTCATATATTACTGCCGAATTATTTTCATATAACTTTTTCAGGTCATTAACCCAAACATCAGCACTGAAAGCGTACTGAACAGTAAATAACATTAAAACAAAAGTAAATAATAACCTTTTTATAACCTGCATACCCTAATCCCCTTTCGTAAACAACATGCTAGCAAATAATTATATTTTTTGCAAATTTGAAAACTTTTATATATAATAAAAATATAATGAAAAAATATTCAGTTGGAATCGATCTAGGCGGGACAAAAATCCTTATCGCTCTCGTAAATAAAAAAACAGGAGAGGTAATATATCACGTCAAGAAAAAGACTAAAAAGGATAAAGGTCCTAAAAATATCATAAAGAAAATGATTGAGGGGATTGAAGAACTGTTTGAGGAGAGCAGAATTTCAAAAGACGAAATCAGTTCTATCGGCGTGGGTGCAGCAGGTCAAATAGACAGACAAAACGGTGTATTAATCGGTGCGCCTAATTTAGATTGTTATGACTTGAATATTAAAGAAATTTTACAGGAGCATTTTAACCTGCCTGTATATCTAGGTAATGATGTGGAGATTGCCACTATCGGAGAGCAAAAATTCGGAGCAGGAAAAGGCTGTGATGATTTTGTCTGTGTTTTTGTGGGAACCGGTGTAGGTTCTGCAATTGTTAAAGACGGAAAAATTATCACCGGTGCAACAGGAACCGCAGGAGAAATAGGTCATATCATAGTAGATTTAAACGGTCGTCAATGTGCATGCGGAGCTCACGGATGTTTAGAGTCATACGCTTCTCGCTCTGCAATAGAAAGAAGAATTGAAGGAGCTTTAAAAAAAGGAAGGCAATCCTGCATTCTCGATTACCTTGAAACAGGTAAATCAATAACATCAAGCATGATTCAAAAATCTATTGAAAGAGAAGATGAACTTGTTATTCAATGTGTCACAGAAGCTTCAGAATATTTATCAGGCGGCATTGCAAGTATTATTAACTTTATTAATCCAAAATTAATAATTCTTGGCGGCGGCTTGATTGAAGCTGTTGACTATTTTTATCAAAAAACAATTAAAAAAGCTAAAGCTAAATCTTTACCTGTTCCGGCTAAACAAATTGAATTCAAAAAAGCCGAACTCGGAGATTTCTCGGGAGTAATTGGAGCTGCATTTTTAGATGACAGGGGATTTTAAATATGAAAAAGATTTTATTGATAAGATTATCATCACTCGGTGACGTTATATTTAATATTCCGCTTGCAAACGTTTTAAAAGACAACGGTTATGAAGTGACCTGGCTTGTGTCCGAAAAAGGGATTGATATTGTAAAAGATAACCCTGCTGTGCATAAAGCCATTCTTCTTCCTATTCAAAAATGGAAGAAAAATAAAATAAGTCTTGGAGCATTTCTCGATTTCTACAAAGTTTTTAAAGAATTAAGAAAAGAAAAATTTGATATAGCAATTGATACACAAATGATGTTCAAAAGTCTTATATGGATGAGACTTTGCAGAGCAAAACGCAAAATTGTTTATAATAGCGGGAAAGAATTTTCATATCTTGGCGGAAACGAACGAATTGAACCTGCATCAAGAGCAAATTATGCAACTCATGCCGTATTTTTACATATGCAGTATGCAAAATATTTGGGACTTGAAGGTACAGACAGAGTGAAATTTACTTTGCCGCCGACAAGCGATGAAACAAAAGCTAAAATAGACGAGCTTTTGAAAGACACAGACAAATCAAAACCTATGGTAGTAATTTGTCCTGCTACAACATGGAAATTAAAACACTGGAACAAAGACAACTGGAAAAAAGTTGTTGAAGCAATTCAGGATAAATGCACACTGGTATTCTCAGGTACAGAAGGCGATAAAGAATTAATATCTTATATAAGCGGTGACAAATTTACAAACCTCGCAGGAAAAACAAACATTAAAGATATGTTAGAACTTTTTAGCCGCGCAGCAGCAGTATTGGCTCCGGATTCCGGAAGCGCACACGTTGCAAGAGCAGTCGGTAAACCTGCAGTAATATCTATTTTCTGCTGTACTCCCCCTGCTATGTATGGACCTTTTGGAGATGATAAAAAATATTTTGCAATTAACGGAAACCTTAAATGCCAGCCTTGTCACACAAGAAAATGCCCTTTAACAGGTGAGGATGCTGAACAATGTGTAAATTACCCTAATCCTCAAGAAATAATAAATATTGTAAATAACTTGTTACAAAACGCTCAACATAGTGTATAATAAAGACATGAGTTTCTTCGACAATATTAGAGATATTTATAGAAAAGTTTCTGAAGTTGAAAGCAGCATATATGGCGGGAAGCAAGACTATCTTGAAATATACGAACGTAATCTTCAATTGGAAAAAGAAATTGAAGAACGTACGAAAGAATTAAACATTGCAAATAAACGCATGCTGACCTTACAGCACATCTGGGACATGATGAATGCTTCACGTCCGCTTCAAAGTGTTTTGGAAACCATAGTAAACAGCATTCAGGGAGAACTCGGATATCTTCATTGCAACATCATCAAAAAATGTGAAGATGATAACGGAACTGGAGTTTATTTAACAGTTTTAGCTCAATCTAATGATGTTTCAATCAAACGTGTTGATAAACTTATTAAAGGACCGCTTCAAACAAGAAAACTTGTTTATGATTCAGAAAGTGTCTATGCAAAAGCTGAAGCTGCCCGAAAAATTATGATTACACCCGATATCGGCGGAACTTTAAAATCAGTTGCCCCCGAAATCCCTTCGGAAGTAATTGATGAAATCGTTGAAGGAAGCCCGAGCAAATCTATAATTTCTATTCCGTTATACACAAGAAATTCTCACTTTGGCTGGTTTAATGTTTTCTCATCAAGAAAAGAACTCACAGAAGGTGAAACTGATTTTCTTACAATATTTGCACAGCAAATAGAAATGGCAATTACTATTGCAGGACTATTTGAGGAAGTAAAAGCTCAAGCCGTTACTGACAGCCTCACAGGGCTTTATAACAGAAGATACTTTGAAGAATATTTGAAAAAAGAAGTTAAACGTGCACTTCGTCAAAAACAACCTTTCAGTATTATAGGCTTGGATTTGGACCACTTAAAACAAATAAATGACCAACACGGACACGCTTACGGAGATTTAGCAATTAAAACAGTAGCAGAAGTATTAAAACGAAACGCCCGTTCAATTGATACAGCAGCACGTATGGGCGGTGAAGAATTTAACGTAATACTTCCCGGTGTAGAATCTGACGGTGCATTAATTGCCGCAGAAAGAATACGTAAAGCTCTTGAAGAAGAAGAACTTAATACCATAGGACACATAACAGCAAGTATCGGCGTTGCAACATTTTTAGAACATTCCGATAACATTGAAGATGTTATGGAACTTACTGATCAGGCAATGTACCAGTCTAAAAGAAACGGCCGTAATATGGTTACGCTCGCTAAACCTATTTCTGAAACAAGCTGGCAGGAAATTGCAGTCAATACGTTTATGGATATATTATCAAAACATAATATTCCGATTGCAGCCGATGTTTCAAAAGAGGTTCAAGCAAAACTTCAAAATACTGAAAATGAAGTTCCTAAAGAAGTTCTTTATACTGTCGCTGACATGCTGACACAAACTTACAATCCGCTGCACCATAACGGTGTTATGAAATCTAAGGTTCTCTTAGCGGTCAGCCTTGCTAAACGCTTTGATTTGCCTAAAACAGATATTGACAATTTGAAAATTGCAACTCTTTTATATGACATAGGAAACCTTATGCTTCCTGTTGAACTGCTTCAAAAAACAACTCCATTAACAGAAGAAGAACGCAGTCATATTAAAGAACACCCGATAATTGCGGCTCGCGAAATGTTATAGCCTATAAGCTATATTCAGGATGTAATTCCTATTATTGAACACCACCACGAAAACTGGGACGGTACAGGATATCCTTCAAGAATTTCTAAAGAAGAAATTCCTATGACTTCACAAATTATTCTGATTGTAGATGCTTATTATGCATTAACAGAGCCTCGACCTTACAGAGCCGAACTCACACCAAAACAGGCACTGGAAGTAATTAAACAGGACGCGGGCAAAAAATGGAATAACGCGCTTGTACAAGAATTTATTTCATTAATTGACCACGATATTTAAAATTATGAAAGAAAAAGAATTAATACAAATAATAAAATCAACTCTGAATTCCGAATACATTGGAGATGATTGTGCTTACCTGCCTGATTTGGGGATTACGGTTACTCAGGACAGCCTTGTGGAAGACATTCATTTTTCAATGAAATATACAAATGCATACAAACTCGGCTGGAAATCTGCTATGGTAAATATCAGCGATGTTTGTGCAAGCGGTGCAAATCCCGTTTATTTAACAATTGCATTATCTTTACCGAAAAATATCAAAGCAGATTTTGTAGAAGAATTTTATAAAGGCGCAAAAGATGCTTGCGAAGATGTAAAAATAGTCGGTGGCGACATTACAGGCAGTGAAAAAATATTTATATCAGTAACTGCAATAGGTTCAACAAAAGGCAGAAAAATATCTTCAAGAAGCCACGCTAAAGCAGGATACAAAATAATTGTTTCAGGCAGACACGGCTCAAGCGGCGCAGGATTAATATCATTAATCAATGGCTTAAAATACCCTGATTTTATAGAAGCTCATCTTATCCCGAAAGCTCAAAGAAAATTTTCAGAACAAATTGCCGTTAATGCCTTATATGATTATGCAATGATGGATACATCAGACGGACTTGCCGATGCATTATATCAGATTGCTGATGCAAGCAATGTCATTATGAAAATTGACTTTGAAAAAATACCATACGATAAAAATATTGAAAAATTCTCTGATTGGAAAGATTTAATATTATTTGGCGGCGAAGATTATCAGCTTGTTGCCGCTGTTCCGGAAGAATTGTTGAAAAACATTTCCGATTATACAATAATAGGAGAAGTAATCGAAAGAAACAATAAATCTGACGGAAAAATTATTATTGACGGAAAACATTATTCCGATATAGATAACAAGTTATATAATCATTTTGAGGAGTAAAGAAATGGATTTCAAAATAAACGCAATAATTCCTGCAGGCGGGACATCATCACGTTTTGGGAATAAAAATAAACTGCTGGAAAAAATTAACGGAAAAGAAGTTATAAAATACACAGTTCAAGCATTTGAAAATTCAAATGTCGATGAAATAATCATCTGCGCAAATGTTTCAATTATTGAAGAATTACAAGAAATACTAAAAGATTGCAGAAAAGTCAAAATTATAGAAGGCGGAGAAACAAGACAGGCTTCTGTTTTCAACGGGCTTAAAGCATCAGAATGCGATTATGTCTTAATACATGATGCTGCAAGACCGATGATAACAACAGATTTGGTAAACCAAACCATAGAAATGGTAAAAGACAAAAACGCTTTGACCGTTGCTACAAAAACTATTGATACTATAAAAGAAGTTGAAGACGGAAAAATTACACGTACAATTGACCGCGCAAAATTGTATAACACGCAGACTCCGCAAGCTTTTAAATACGAATTAATTAAAGATGCGCATACCAAATTATACGGTAAAAATTTCACAGATGATGCAGGTATGCTTGAAGAGCTCGGTGAAACTGTCTATATCTTAAACGGAAGCTATAAAAATATTAAAATAACAACCCAAAATGATATAGATATAGCTAAAACGTATTTGTAATAAATAATGTTCACAAAATAAAAAGTCCCCTATAAAAAGGGGACAAATTTCACACATTAACCTACTAATTTCTTCTACTTTTCTACCAAATATGAGGAATCATTTAATAAAATCTTTATTATGCAACAGCTGATAAGGCTTGTTTTTTCAAGTATTTAGCAGGGCTGTGACCTGCTTTTTCAATAGCTTTTGCTAATGCAGCATAATCTTTACCGAAATAATCTTTGCCTTGAATTCTGATTTTGCAGCCGTTTTTGTCTATTTGAACTTTGTCTGAAATTTCAGCTTTGTCATCGCCTAAAATTTCTCTCATATCTTCTAAGAATTGAGCTTTCTTTTGTTCAACTTTTTCTTTATCTTTTTTAGCTGTTTCAGCTTTTTTAGCTTCTTCAGCTTTTTTTGCTTTATCTAATTTTTCGGATTTAACAGATTTTTTTGCTGTTTTGCCTTCAGCTTCGCTAACTTTTTCTAAAATAGTCATAACCGCAGTTTTTACTTTGCCTTCATTAACGAAAGTATCGTCAAGTTCATCGTATGCGATTGCGAATTGACCTGCTAAAGAATTTCTTACACCCAATTCTTTTGCGCGTTCTTCAAGTTTTTTAACGATAGTTGTAATTAAGCCTGTATTAGTATCATTGTTCCAGAACATTTCTTCATCAAAGATTGTTTCAATCATGTTTTCATCGCCTGATTGAGGTTGATATTGTTCTTGCCACATATTTAATACAGAAGTTACGTTGTCTTTAGTTACAGCATTTACACCTGCTTTGATTTTGTCGTAATCTGTTCCGACACAACCGATTGCACCGTCATAAATGTTTTTACAAATATCAACAGCTTCGTTTTCAGCTTTTGCTCTTTGAGCTGCTGTAACTGAAGATGCACCTGTTGAAGTTGAATCGTCAGCATCATCTGCGTCATCAGCATCATCTGAACTGTCAGAAGCTTCAGAATCTTCGTTTTCTTTAATTTCATCTAAAATTTCTTTAGCTGTTTCAGAAGCTGATTTTATTAATTCTTTTACTTGTTCTTGCAAATCTTTAATGTGTTCTTGTGAAGTTACACCAATTCTAACATTTTGGAATTCTTCTTTTAATTTCTTGATATTTTCCAAAACTGCTTCTAATCTTTCTTTTTGTGAATCATTTAATTTATCGGATTTTAAAATATTAGAAATTTGAGATTCAATATTGCTTAAAGCTCTTAAAGAACTTGTTACAGATGCCTGCATATTAGCTTGATCCATTAATGAAGCACCCCAGTTGAAAGCAGCTGCTTGACCATAAGCTGTTAAAGCAGGATCAGTATTATTATTTCCCAAATTAAAACCGATTAACATAGGGTTCCATTGGCTGATATGATTTGGTGAGCCGAAGCCTTGAGCCAAAGCATAAGTTAATGGAGAATAGCCTGATGGATAAATGTTATGCTGCTGCATGCCCGCATAATTGGAAGTCCAATAACGGTTACCGTTTCCCCAATAAGCCTGTAAATTAGGCCATACAGTATTAGTAATAGGTATAGTGTTAAACATTTTTCCAAATCCCCTGTGAATTTTTAAATTCCCCGTATTTATATAAAGAATTTTTATTAGGAGAAATTGCATGTCAGCATGGAGTTTCAACCATTACATACGCCCAAAATGCAAGTATAGCTTGAAAAATTTTAACTTAACACTTCTTAATAAACATTACATTCTACTGAAAACGTTGATTATATCGTCTTTTGAGATATCAGAATTTATCTCTTTTATTGAGGTAATTGATGTAGTATCAACTTTTTCTTTAAATATTTTTTCTAATAGCTCCCGATTGTAGTCATAAAGTATTGAACCGTGTTGAAGAATATAACCGTTCTTCCTGAATTGAGCCGAACCTATTAATTTTTTATTCCGATAACATAAGTCAGCGCCTGTGGAAACGAGCATACAGTAATCAAAATGACCTTTTGTCTTTTTAATTCCGCCAAAATCAAGCTCTATATCAAGCTTTTTAAAACCTTCTATAAGGATTTGTGAGATTTCTTTGTATGACTCGGTAACATTTTCCCCGTTTTGCAAAAAAACAGCGGGACAAATATAGCTGTATGTAATTTCATCGTCATGCAGCAATGCCCTGCCGCCTGTTAAACGGCGAACAATATCAATATTATTTTCTTTCAATAAATTTTCGTCAACAAAATCGCATCTTTGATTTCGCCCGAGAGAAACACAAGCCGGAGCCCAGCCGTATAATCTAAAAACAGGTTCTTTAATATTATTTTTAATAGAACTTTCAAGCAAATCATTATCTGTTTGCATGTTTTCAGCACCAGTATAAACCTTATAAGGAATAAACTTCATTATTTATCACCTTTTTCACGTTTTTGCAGGTCTGCTTCAAACTGTACAAATACTTCATTTCCTACAAACTGCTCAAGGGCTGCGCGTTTTGCATAGTAATCAGAACGTGCTTTCATCTGATTATCAAGAGCTGTTCTGTAATATGCATCTGTTATTAATATAACTTCTCTCGACATATTCTGAGAAAGATCATAGTTCTTTTTACGTTCCGCTGTCATCTTTTCAAGCAGTTTAAGCTTTTTGCGTGCAGTCATATAATTGTAATACAAGTCTACGGTTCTTTGCTGCAAGTCCTCAACTTTTCTGACAAGAATAATCATATCCGCATCAGTTACTCTTGTATATTTGTAGTTCAAAGCTTTTGTATCCTGCGACATAATACCCAAAACATTTCCGCCTATCAAAGAACCTGCTGCAATAGCAGGACTTCCCATACCGGCACCTACTAATGTGGACATACTTGCAATAGTTGTCAAAACTTTTTTAACGGATTTTTCATCAGGCTTGTCTTCCTCAGGATTAGCAAGCTTGTATAGAGCAAAGTTAATTGTATCACTTTGAGTTGCCGCACCTTGCCATAATACAGATAAGTCGCCTACCATAGTTTCCTGGTCAAGTTCCAAATCCGCAGCAACCTCGCGTGATATCTGCTTAATACTCAAATCAGCATAAGTTAAGTCGCTGATATCAAATTGCTCGGTATCTTTTTTTACATACTCCTGATGAATTTTTACAGGAGCTTTGGCTTCTATATATTCTTTTTCCGGATCATCCGAAAGCCCTGTACGATACGCAGGGTCTTTTACGGAATTCAAAGTTTCATAAGTCACTGCAAAGGCAGGCAGACAGGTCATCGTCAATAACAAAATAATTAATCTTTTCATTCTCATTTACCCCCCGCCGCCTTTTCGCCAACCAGAGTTGAATTGTAATTGTATTGATACAAATTGAGCCTGTCAACAACTTTTTTACCTGCAAGTCTTTGTAGCTCAAGATGATATTTTTTTGCTGTTTCCATATAATAAAATTCTTCTATGCGCATATTGTCATACAACGCGGATGATATGGTAATTTCCATTAAGTCCTCATCATCAAGCGCTTTTGCATAATTCTTATTATATAAAAGAAGTCTTTGTCTTGATTCTTTTAACTGGCTCAAACTGCTCTTGTAATTGTAGTAAGCAGTAATAATCTTATCCTGCAGACTTTCGACAAGTCCTGCAAGTTCAATAAGCTCTGTGTCTGTCAGAGGAATTTCTGTCGGAATATTTTTTCTGTTGATTAAATTCTGCGCTAATCTGCCTGCTGCAAATGCAGAAGTTTGGGTTAAGTAATCAGCACCGACAAGCGACGGAGCAAACGATGCACCCGCAACAACAGCGGAAAGAGTTTTTGCCATTAAAGAAGAATGAATTCTACGCTGGCTTTCAGGAGTAGAAAGTTTTTTCAATGCAAATCCTATAACCTGATTATTTTCAACAGTTCCTTTCCAAAGATTTTCAATATCTTCCAAATCTTTCTCTTTTTGAAGCCTTATAAGTTCAGACAAAATCTGCTCGTCTTTTACAACGAGAGATTGTTTTGACTTATAATCAGCCTTCGGGATTTCAATTTTCTGTGTATGCACGTCCCCCAGCTGAATTTCATCCGCCCACACCGGAATCCCTGCTATTATTAACAACCAAACCAGATACTTTTTCATACTAATTTTATAGCACAAGAGAAATAATAAATCCAATGATTGATAAAGTATACATCATAAGATCGTTCTACTGACCCGAAAAAGAAACTATCATTGATATTGAAAGAAGGTCATTTTGAGTTCAAATACTAAAAAATATGATAGCACAGCCACTAACAAGTTTTATGAAAAAGCAAATGAATTGCGTCTTGAAAATATGTTCAAAGAAGCAATTTCAAACTATTTAAATGCAATTTTAATTGACAGAAATAATGCCGAAAGCTATTACGGTTTGGGTGTATGCTATAAAAATTTACAAAAATTTCCCAAAGCTATAAAATATCTCGAAACAGCAGCCGAATTAAAAGAAGATTACTACGAAGCATACTTTGAACTTGGTATATGCCACCTTCTTGAGGGAATTCCCTGCGGAGCAATAAAAAACTTTGTCCGCGCAATTCAAATTAATCCTGATAATCCTGATGCAATCTTACAACTCGGAATTGCACATGAACTTTGTGAAGAAACCGACTTGGCATTAATGATTTATCAAAAACTAATCGAAAATTCTCCCGGATATTTAAAGGCATACGATCATAAATCCACATTGCTTATGAAGATGGAAAGATATCACGAAGCTTCAAAAGTGCTGCATAATATTTTAAAACTCAACCCCGAATATTACAGGGCCTATGCAGGAATAGGCATTTGCTTTGATAAACTGGGCAAACGTGCCGATGCACAAAGATATTACAGAAAATTTTTATCAATGAAACCATTCTCACATCAGGCACAGTTTGTCAAAGCAAGATTGGAAAAAATTAAAAATAACAACAAATCCTCATTACCGTTTTCAGTATGTAATTAGAAAACTTTAGCCAAAGTTCTAAGTGCATTATGAAAATTATAGTGGTATATTTTTCTAATGGAGGATTTTATGCACTTAGGAAGCAATACGCAAGAAAAGATAAATGAAATTTACATTTCCTTTGAAAAACTTGAAACACTTGTTAGTGTTTTAGGCAAAACTTTAGTTGAAGATTTTGATTTTAAACCCAAAGACAGTCTAAATATGTGCTCTATTCTTGAAAAAGAAGTTAAAAAAGCAAAAATGAAATTCAAAGATTTTGAAACTTCTGTAACGTCTGATAAAAGTTTGTTGTAGATAAAAATTTTTCATGCTAGCATAAAGCTTGTAATTGATAATAAAAAAAAAGAGGTAAATTCATGCAAGCCCGCAGAGCAGCAAGAGAATTAGCATTTATACTATTTTCTCAATTTGATAAAAAAATAACACATTATTCTAAAAGCGATTTAGAAGATATTATATTGAAATCAGTAAGAATTTTAACAAGCAGTGCAACAGATGAACTAAAAATCGCAGTAGGCGCGCTTGTCGCAATGAGAGATCAAATCGACAACTACGAAGCTGACGCTGAAGTAAACTTAAACAGACCTATCGGCGTTGCAAATATTCCTGTGCCTATCCCTATGACATCTGATATGACAGGAAGAATTAACGAGATGATTGATATTGCCGAAAAATCTTTGATGGCTCTTGAAATCGCCGAGTTCACAACTCTTGATTCACAAAGCGAAGTAAAAGATTATGCGGTTTCAATAGCAGAATACTTCCAAAAAAATCATGAAGAAGTTGATAATATTATCCAGAAATATGCAAAAAACTGGGATTTAGGCCGTCTTGTCAAAATGGATAAAGATATTTTACGTATTGCAATCGTGGAACTTCTTTATATGAAAGATGCACCTATGAAAGTTATTGTTGATGAAGCTTTAGAACTTGCTAAAAAATATTCTACTGATGACAGCGCTTCATTTATCAACGGAATTTTAGCAAAAGTTATCGTTGACTACGGTATAAATTAATTAAAATGTTCGGATTTTTTAAAGATAAATTTAATAACCTGAAAGAAACAGTTTCCAACACGGCTCAGGCTCTTGTCGGGAATGTTGTTAATTCTGTTAGTCAGGAGGAAGAATTCTCCCAATTTGTTCTTGACGATATGGAAGATATGCTTATCAGTGCGGATTTAGGTGTAAACTATGCTTCTGAACTGGTTGACAAATTGCGCAATCAAACAAAAGTGAAACCTTCCGAAGTTAAGAATTATCTTAAACAAGAGTTTCTGAAAACATTGAATGAAGCAGGCGATAACAATATCAATTATGTTGACGATGCTTTAAATATTTATTTTATATGCGGAGTTAACGGCGTTGGAAAAACTACTCTTATCGGTAAACTTGCTTACAAGTTTAAAAATGAGGGCAAAAAAGTTCTTATTGCTGCAGGTGATACGTTCCGTGCAGCCGCAGAAGAACAGCTTGATATATGGTCAAAACGAGCAGGTGCCGATATTATAAGACGTGATAAGGCTGATCCTGCATCTGTTGTTTTTGAAGCTATTGATAAGACACAAAAAGAACAGTTTGATGTAATTTTGGTTGATACAGCCGGACGTTTGCAAAACAAATTCAATCTAATGGAAGAATTAAAAAAAATTAAATCTGTTATTGAGAAAAAAGCACCTGATGCTTTGCGCGAATGTATGCTTGTTTTGGATGCAAACACAGGTCAAAACGGATTACAGCAGGCTAAAGTTTTTATGGAAGCAGTTAATCTTACATCCGTTGCTCTTACTAAACTCGACGGTTCTGCAAAAGGCGCAATAGTTCTTGCTGTTGCAAAAGAAATGAAGCTTCCCGTTAAGCTTATAGGTGTCGGCGAAAAAATGGAAGATTTGAAATCTTTTAGTTCACAAGATTTTATAGAGGCTATTTTTGAATAAATTAAAGTCAATATCAACAAAACTTGGAAATGAAATAAAACTTATCGGAGATGAACACGCCAAAGTTCTTATAATTGGCGTATTTCACGGTGACGAGCCACAGGGCAAATTTCTTATTGAAGAATATCTGAAACATAACAGTACAGAAAATCTTTTGTTTATTCCCTGCCTAAACCCTGACGGAATGAAGCTTAAACAGAGAACAAATGCTAACGGTGTTGATTTAAACAGGAACTTTCCAACCAAAAACTGGGGGGAAGACGGAAGCGAAGCCGGCAGTAAAAAAGGAGACTACTACGGCGGTTCAGCCCCTGCAAGTGAAACCGAAACTCAGTTTCTTACAGATACTATTAACGAATTTAAGCCTGAATTAATACTTACACTGCACGCTCCATATAAGGTTGTTAACTATGACGGACCTGCCGAAAAAATTGCAGAAATAATATCAGATATCATTAATTATCCTGTTGAAGCAAGTATAGGCTATCCGACACCCGGAAGCTTCGGCACCTACGCGGGAGTTGAAAGAAATATTGCAACAATTACGCTTGAACTGGATGAAGATTGCCCTGTCGAGAATTTAGTTGAACCCGTAAATAAAATATTTGATGAAATAAAAAGAGCGGTGTATTAATTTACCGCTCTTATGTTTATTTCTTTTCAATATCAACTCCGAAGAATTGTCCTTCACCGTCAAGGCTGAAAACAACGCCTCCTTCGCCTTTAAATATTCCCGCATCGGAAAAAACATCATTGTTTTTCACAAAATACGGAGTATTTGAAAGTTTTTTATTTATTTTGCCTGCCATATCCTGGTCAGTGTCTTTGGAGTCAATTCTGCCATCACCGTTTGCATCCAGATATTCCAATGCAATGCCCATTAAATTATGTTTTGTATTGTCTTTTGTTCCTTTAAATACAAGTTCATTGCCTTTTGCCTTGTCTAAATCATAAGTATTACCGTTTACGGTAAGTTTTTGTCCGACAGGAACAAAAAAGGTTTTAGTCCTCTTAGAGCCTTCATCATACATTGTAACTTTGTTGTAGCCATCCGGTGGATTATTTCCGCTTGCACCGCTTACAGGTTTTACCATAATTGTCTCCTCATTTTTTTCAACTATTACGTATATACTTATTAAATATTTTTTGTATATTAAATTGCCCGACTTTATATTTTTGTTTACATTAATTAACATGTTTAATGTTTGTAGTAAAATTAAAATAAAAAGAGGAATTTTATAAATGAAATTACACAATTCTTATACAAACGTTATTGAAGACTTTAAACCTATTGAAGAAAATAAAGTGAAAATGTATGTTTGCGGACCTACTGTTTATGATTTTGCGCATTTGGGACATGCCAGATGCTATATTACCTGGGATGTTTTATACAGATACCTGAAATTTAAAGGATATGATGTAACTTATTGCCGCAACGTAACCGATGTAGATGATAAAATCCTCAAAAAGGCTGACAAAGAAGGTAAAACGCCCGAAGAAGTTTCTCAATACTGGTATAAACAGTTTGAAAACTCTATGAAAGCCTTAAATACTTTAAAACCCGATATAGAGCCTTTTGCCACTAAAACTTTAGGCGAAATGATTTCTATTGTAAAAGATTTGATAAATAAAGGCTACGCTTACGAAGCTGATGGAGATGTTTATTTCAGAGTTAAAAAATTCCCTCACTACGGCTATCTTTCAAAACAGCCCATAGACCAGCTTGAAAGCGGTGCCAGAATTGAAGTCGGTGATATAAAAGAAGATCCGCTCGACTTTGCATTGTGGAAAAAAGATGAAAAATTCGGTTACAAATCCCCGTGGGGAGTTGGACGTCCTGGCTGGCACATTGAGTGCTCGGCAATGAGCAGAAAATATTTAGGCAAAACAATTGATATTCATGCAGGCGGAGCAGATTTAATCTTCCCTCACCACGAAAATGAAATTGCACAATCAGAATGCGCTAACGGATGCAAATTTGTAAATTACTGGCTGCATAACGGTTTTGTAACTATTAATAAAGAAAAAATGTCTAAATCTTTAGGTAATTTCCTTACAATTGATGATTTGCTTAAAAAATATGATGCAAATACAATACGTTTTTTCATTTTAACAAACCATTACAGAATGCCTGTTGAATTTTCCGATGAGGCATTATCTTCTGCTCAGGCAGGTATTAAACGGTTGCTAAATGCTAAGCAGACAAAACTTAAGGAAGATTTGGACATAACTTCAACTGATGAATATAAACAGTTTGTAGAAGCAATGGATGATGATTTGAATACATCAAAAGCTCTTGCTGTGCTTTTTGAACTTACAAACAAAGCAAACAAGGATGATAAAGATGCGTTTACAATTCTTTTTAAACTTGCATCTGTTTTGGGCTTTACGTTTGAAAAACCAACTTTGAGCGAAGAAGAACTCAATGCTGCCGTAAAACATGTTTCTGAAAAGCTTGGTAAAGAATTCGCTTCAATGGACGAAATTATTGCGTACAGAAAAGAAGCCCGTGAAGCCAAAAACTGGGACATTGCCGATAAAATCAGAATTGCATTTGATGAGGTTAATATTATACTGAAAGATTCGAAAGAAGGAACTACGTGGGAAATCAAATAAATGCTGCCAAATTTATCATATCGCTTGCAATGTTTATATGCCTTCCTGTTCAGGCACAGATATTTCCGCAAATCCCCGCTTCTACTTTAGAAGCTGCAAGAGAGGCTGTCGTTACACAAAATGTACCGACATCAGAAGTTGTCAGAGTTGGCATAGGAACTTCAAATTTCGGAACTTACCAATATAATGATATAACAGTTTTCGGCACAGGCGACACACAAATTTATGACAACAGAATATTACTCGGCAATTACCGTGCTAACCAAAACATTAGAATTACTTTTAAAGACGGCATGTTCAATATCTATACTCCTGAAAGTACAATTCCCGAACAGGTTGCAGGACCAATACAAATTACCAGCAACTATGGGCTTTTAGGTGTGACAAATTTAAAACGCGCAGGAAAACAAGCTTTGTATCACGGAGCTTTTGAACTTGTTAAAAATAATAATAATACCTTTAATCTGGTTAACATGATTGAAGTTGAAGAATACTTAAAAGGCGTTGTTCCTAATGAAATGCCTGTAAGTTTCGGACTTGAAGCTTTAAAAGCCCAAAGCGTTGCAGCCAGAAACTATGTATTGTCACCGCGTACAAAAGCATCACCTAATTATGATGTTGTAGACAGCGTGGCAAGTCAGGTTTATTACGGCGCAAATACGGAAAAGCCGCTTTCTAATCAGGCAGTAAAAGAAACCGAAGGTATTGTTGCAATTTATAATTGGGATTTAATTCTTGCACAATATTCATCAACAGCAGGAGGATATACGGAAAGTTATGCCAACGCATTTTCTGATCCTAAAACAAAAGAATTTCCTTCACATGATAAACCGTACTTAAAGGGAAAACCCGACATTATCACACAAACACCGCTGAATACGGAGGAAGCGGCAAATGCATATTATAAATCAAAACCTGATGCGTATGATATCCGCTCACCTTATTACAGATGGGAAAGACTATGGACAGCTGATGAACTGAAGAATGCGCTTCAATTAACTCTTGCGGCACAATCTGCAACAGGTTTTGTTAAGCCTGCATTTAACAAAAGCGATAAACTTGATGATTTGGTTGAAATTAAAGTTTTAAAACGCGGTGATTCAGGCAAAATCATTGAAATGGAAATTGTTACACGTTCTCAAACCTACAAAGTTTATAAAGAACTTGTGGTACGCCGTTTAATTACTAAAGACGGAAAAGCATTACCAAGCGCAAATGTTGTTTTTGATAATGAATACGATGAAAACGGATTTCTTACAGGGGTTCACGCATACGGCGGCGGATTTGGTCACGGCGTGGGATTAAGCCAGTTCGGTGCCGGATTTATGGGTTCTGAACTCCATATGTCTTATGATAAAATTTTACAACATTACTATTCAGGAGTAACACTTTCAACAAAACCTGTTATTATTTCGGCTAACAATGCTCAACAGGCTGTTACTCAAAACTTTTATACAAAAAATAAGTATGCGAAAGTAATCGTCGATAATAAATTTATGGTTTCAAAATTGATTATTAATATTAACGGCAAAGAAAATACATTTAAACTTGAACCGAGTATTATAAAAAGAACAGCCGAAATAGATATTTCAAAATATATTAAAGACGGAAGAAACACTGTTACATTCTATTATCCTTTAGATGAGGGGGATAAAAAAGCATTAAGATTATATGTGGAATTGGTGAAAAAACGAGAGTCGAGTATCTGGAATGATTAAATCAACAAAGGGTAAACAAGAATGACAGCAAATATATCGGGTGATGATAGGCAGAATGAAAAAGATTTTAAAACAACAAGCGTGCTAAAAGCTGCATGGCTTATTGCGGTTGTAACAATAGTAAGTAAATTAATAGGGTTTGTAAGAGATATTATTATTGCCAATTATTATGGTGCATCATTAGTTTCAGATGCATACTATTACGCATATCAAATTCCTTCTCTTTCACTAATTTTGCTTGGCGGTGTAGGAGGACCTTTCCACAGCGCGACTGTTGCAATATTTTCAAAACTCATCCCCTGTTTAAAAGATAAACCGTCAGAAGAAGTTAACAAACTATATTCAACATTTATGACGGCAACTACAATTTTCTTCCTGCTGTTATCAATAATAATGTTTGTATTTCCTCATCAGATTATGAGCTTAATTATTTCCAGCGGTTCCGCGGATATGATTAACCTTGCTTCTGAACACTTGAAGATAATGACACCTTTATTAATAATTGGCGGCATTGTCGGGATTTATTACGGCATTTTAATCATTTACAGACAATTTATGCTGCCTAATCTTTCACCAATAATAATGAGTGTGGCAATTATCGGGGTTGTAGTGGCTGCGGCTCCTAACGATCAGAAAGGATACGCACTTGCCTGGGCTACAACAATAGGTGCTATTTTACAGCTTGTTATTCAATATCCGAATGTAAGGAAACTGGGTTTTAAATGGAAGCCGAACTTTCAATTTGTAAATAATCCTAATTTTAAAGAAATAACAGAACTTTTATTCCCTGCAGTCTTAAGCTCAACTGTTGGACAAATTCATATCTACGTTGATATGTTTTTCACATCATCAATATCAGAAGGCGCATGGACTGCAATCGGATATGCCAACAGAGTATTTCAATTCCCGGTAGGAATTTTGGTAACAGCATTTTTGGTTCCTCTATTCCCGATATTTTCAAGGCTAGTTGCAGACAAGGACTTGGAAGGAATTAAAACATATTTTAACAAGGGAGTAGGTGTACTTTTCTTTGCTGCTATACCTATTATAATTGGAATTTTGACAGTAGGAACAGATGCAGTAAGATTAATTTTTGAACGTGGAGCATTTGATGCAAACGCAACATTTATGGTAACAGAAGCTTTATGGTTCTTATCGGTTTCAATTCTGCCATACGTTTTCAGAGATTCCATAACAAGAGTTTATTATTCGTTTAACGACTCAAAAACTCCTTTTATTGTGGCTTTCTCATCAATTGTACTAAAGTATCTTTTAAACGTTATATTTATTACTAAACTGGGTATGGGCATCGGAGGAATTACACTTTCTACATCACTTGTAACTTTATTTAACGCATGTGTTTTGGGAATTTTAATTTCTAAAAAAGTCAAAATGAATTACAAAGGTCTGTTTACAAATCTTTTAAAGATGTGTATAGCAGGAATTATTTCGCTTGTAATATGTTTTGCTGCTGCAATAGGCTTTGACACTTACATTCATATGTCAAAATCTTTATTTGAAATTATAAAAATAGCATCAATAGGAATTATATGTGTTGTAACTTACACAAGTTTAAATTTAATGTTTAAAATGGAATATGCTAAAGAATTAAGCAACAGGCTTATAAATAAGATTAGAAGGTAAAATATGATTTTGAAAAATACTGAAGAAATAAAAAAGGTTTTAGAAAATGACGGAGTAATCGCATACGTTACTGATACTGTATGGGGGTTAGGATGCCTGCCGAAATCTGAAAAAGCTGTAAAAAAAATCTATGAGATTAAGAAACGTGAGGCACAAAAACCATTGATTTTAATGTCAAATGAAACATATCATCTTCTTGAATATGTAAAACCTATTCCTGAAATCGGATGCCGTCTTATAAAAAAATATTTTCCCGGCGCACTAACCCTTGTAGCCGAAAAAAGCAGTAAAACTCCATATTACATCACATCAAATATGGAAACTGTCGGAATAAGAGTTCCTGATAATGAAGTATTTAAAGAAATCTGTCTGACAGCTCCGGGGAATGTTCTTGCAACAACAAGCGCAAACCTTTCTCATCAGCCTTCTGCTAAAACTTATGAACAGGCTCTTGAAAATATGAAAGATTTAGCCGATTTAGTAATCCCTGACTGCGGGCATACCTGCAAAGGGCTTGAATCAACAGTTGTCGGGGTTTTTCAAGATGAATTGAAAATATTTCGTCAAGGCGCAATTACAATTGAAATTTAATAAAAAATAATGTATAATAAAAATATTAAAGGATAAAAAAGGAGGCTGAAATTATGGTTAAAGAAGCATTAAGGGTTGCCCCCCCCCCGACAAGCGTAGCCGCTTG
>UNSJ01000013.1 GCA_900548405.1 Candidatus Gastranaerophilales bacterium
TTACTCTCGCCGAAGTATTGGTCACACTCGGTATTATTGGTGTTGTTTCTGCAATGACAGTACCGTCTTTGATGCAGAATTATCAAAGGCAATCTTATGTTACACAGCTGCATAAAGTCTATAATGAATTTTCTCAGGCTTTTGTGCGTTATCAGACAGATAGAAATGCAATTAACCTTAAAGAGGCTGGATTTTCAAGTCAAAATGATGTAAATTCATTCATCAAATCTTATTTCAAGGTTATAAAAGAATGTGAAAGTATGAATGATTGTTTTGCAGGTTCTTATAAAAAAATTAGCGGTACGGCAACAAGCGCTTGGGCATTTAATTATAAATCTTTTATTCTTGCAAACGGAGCTTCAATCAGACCTGCGTATTCTCCTGATGGAAATAAGATAATAAATATGGCTTTGGATATTAACGGTCCAAAGGGTCCGAATATAGTCGGCAGGGATTTATTTTGGTTGTATGTATATACAAACGGCTTGATAGATGATATGCCGCCTGATACTTCGGCAAATGCACCTTTGACAAAAGACCAAAGAGAAACCCTTTACAGTGCATACTGCCTGACTACTACTGCAGTAGACGGCTGCTTTGGTAAAATCCTTAATGATAATTGGGAAATGAATTACTAATAAAAAAGACCTCATATTTGAGGTCTTTTTAGTTTTTAAAACTGTTTTAAAAATCTTTCATCGTTATTAAAGAATAATCGGATATCATCAACTGCATATTTTAACATTGCAAGTCTTTCAACACCCATTCCGAAAGCAAATCCTGTGTATACATCAGGGTCAATTCCAACGCCTTTCAAAACGTTAGGATCTACCATTCCGCTGCCCAATATCTCAAGCCAACCTGTTCCGGAACATATTCTGCATCCTTTGCCCTGACACATTATGCATTGAACATCAACTTCCGCAGAAGGTTCTGTAAACGGGAAGAAACTGCTTCTGAAACGTGTAGGTCTGCTTGCACCAAAATATATTCTGATAAATTCGTTTAAGACACCCTTCAAGTCACCGAACGTTATGTCTTTATCAACGTATAATCCTTCTATTTGGTGGAAAAAGTTATTTTTACGTGCATTAATATTTTCATTTCTGTAAACTTTTCCCGGAGCAATTATTCTTATCGGAGGATTTTGATTTTCCATTGCGTGAATTTGTGCTCCTGAAGTTTGGCTTCTTAAAACTACATTTTTAGCGATTTCTGTATAAAAAGTGTCTTGAACATCACGTGCAGGGTGGTCTTTTGGAACATTTAAGGCATCAAAGTTGTAGTATTCAGTTTCAACTTCTGGTGAATGCTCTTGCGGTATAACAGAAAATCCTAAACTTTGGAATATTGATACTATTTCATTAGTGGTTGAAGTCAACGGATGAACTCTGCCTGTTGGTGTATATTTACCGGGTAGAGTAATATCAATTCGTTCTTTCAAGAGTTTTTCATTAAGTTCTTTTCTGTAAAATTCATCATGTTTTTCTTTTAATGAATTTTCAAGCTTTTGAGTAATATCGTTTGCCAAAGAACCAACAGTTCTTTTATCTTCATCAGATAAATTTTTAAGGTTCTTTTTAATCTCATTAAATTCACCTTTACGGCTCAAATATTTTGCTCTTATTTCATCTATATCAGCTATGGAAGATGCTTTTGCCAAGTCTTCCATTGCACATTCATATATTTTTTCTAATTGTTGTTTCATATTCTTCCTTATATAATTTAAATTAATTCATTATGTTTTTTTTCATAACCTATAAAAGTTGTCGGTCCATGTCCCGGAAATACTGTGATGTTGTCGTCTAGCATAAACAGTTTATTTTTGATACTGTCTGATAATTTTTGAAAGCTTCCGCCGAACAAATCAGTTCTTCCGACACTTTCTTTAAATAAAGTATCTCCTGAAAATAATTTGTCGTCAATAAGATAACAAACACCGCCTTCTGTATGACCCGGAGTATGAATAACCTTTATTTTCATATCTCCGACGGGAATAATATCTCCGTCTTTTATGTACAATTCATATTTTGGAGCTGTACTGTCGGGAAGTCCGAAAAGTTGAGTATATTCATTAATATTATCAGAAATTATAAGGTCATCTTTGTGGATAACTGCTTTAGCATTAAGCGTTTGTTTTAGCGAATTCAATCCCATAATATGGTCGAAATGTCCGTGAGTGAGCAAAATATATTCAACGTCAGCTCCTGATTCTTTTACTGTTTGAGCAATTTCAGGAACGTTTGAAGACGCATCAATCAAAACTGCTTTTTTAGTTCTGTCGTCAATTACAAGGTAAATATTATTTTCCAGTTGTCCTGCTATAAATTTTTTTACCGTTATGCCGGTCATGTTACAGTTCTCCAATTATCTTCTAACGAGTTCAAAAATATCCCTGCAAATTTTAAACAATTCTTCAGCCTTATCAAGAGGAACCATATTAGGTCCGTCGCATTTTGCTTTGTCAGGGTCTGGATGAACTTCAAAGAAAAGAACATTTGCTCCTGCAGCCATAGCAGCTTTTGCAAGCGGTGCTACAAACCTTCTGTCCCCGCCGGAACAAGTTCCCTGTGCGCCGGGAAGCTGAACGCTGTGGGTAGCATCGAATACTACCGGATAACCTAAGCTTTGCATTATAGGAATTGCTCTAAAATCTACTACCAAATTGTTATACCCGAAAGAACATCCTCTGTCTGTCAGAAGAATTTGATGATTACCGCAGTCTTCAACTTTTTTTACAAGCGGTGCCATTTGTTCGGGTGCTAAAAATTGTCCTTTTTTAATATTTATTATTTTTCCTGTTTTAGCTGCAGAAGCAAGCAAATCTGTTTGTCTGCATAAAAATGCCGGGATTTGTAAAATATCTGCTACTTTACTTACGGGTTCAGCCTGAGAAGGTAAGTGAATATCAGTTACGATAGGAATATCGAATTTTGATTTGACTTCTGCAAGCATTTCAAGTCCTTTTTCCATACCCGGACCGCGAAAAGAGTCTATTGATGATCGGTTTGCTTTATCAAAAGATGATTTAAATACAAAATTAATTCCAAGTTTTTGTGTTATTTCTTTTAAACCCTGTGCTGTTTCATTTAAAATTTCCTGATTTTCAGCTGCGCAGGGACCGGCAAGAATTGTTAATTTTTCTGCACCGATTTCAAAGTCTCTCAATTTAATTTTCTTTATATCCATAAATTAATTATATTTTAAATATGTTGTAATTACAAGTTATCAAAGCAGATGAATATTTGTAATTTTACAATAATTGTGCTAAACTTCGAAACAGAGGAGAGTTATATGGATACTAAAGTTACTTGTTTAAAAAATAATATTGAATTCGCTTATAAAAAAAATTCTGATACCCCGCGTGTTGCGTTTTATTTAAATTTTTCATTGAATAATCCGCTGCCTAATCCGGGTGTTTATTCTTTGATGGTCAGACTTTTTATGCAGGGTACTAAAAAACGTTCGGCTCAGCAGTTGTCAGAAGAACTTGACAAGTTTGCCATAGAATTTTCTTCAGAACTAAAACTTGACTATGTAAAATTTAAATTTGTTTGCCTTAATGAAGATTTTTCAAAAGCTTTAGAAATTTTTACAGATATTGTTAAGAATACAACTTTTGATGAATTTGATAAAGAAAAGGCAAAACTTGAGGGAGAAATTATTGCAGAACTGGATTCCCCGAGAGCAAAAGTTGTAGACGGTTATTACAAAAATATTTATGAAGGTCACAATTACGGTTACACAAATACTGTTATTCTTGAAAATCTTCATAATATTAAAAAAGATGATGTAATAAATGCTTATAATGCAATAATTAATAAAAGTAAAAAAGTTGCTGCATTTGTCGGTGATTTGGAATACGATGATGTTTATAATCAATTAAACAAAGCGCTTGGTGATATAGCTCCTTCAATTAAGGAACTTCCTGATTTGCCAAAACCTGTATTGGACATGGAAAAAAATATCGAAATTATCAAACCTGATATGAATCAGGCTCATATAATCAAAGGCTGGCTTGTTGACACTGCAGCCAGTGAAGATTATCCTGTTTTGGCGCTTTTAAATATTATTATGGGAGCAAGCGGACTTTCTTCAAGGTTATTTTTGGAGCTTCGTGATAAAAAAGGACTTGCTTATGTGGTTAGAAGCTCTTATGATATTGCAAAACTTGCTGCCAATTTCTCAATTTATATTGCCACTGAACCTAAGAATATAGAAGTTTCTTTGAAAGGCTTTGAAGAAGAAATTCAAAAAATAAAAGATGTTCTTGTAAGTGAAAATGAATTGGAAGATGCAAAAAATAACATATTCGGTAAATGGGCATTTATTGGAGAAACAAATTCACAGCAGGCAAACTGGCTTGCTCATTACGGAATAAACGGTTTTGGATTTGATTTCCAGAAAAAAGCTAAAGAAAGAATTAAAAGAGTTACGCCTCAAGATATTATGAATTGTGCAAAAAAATACTTTAACGAGAAATCCGTTACAGTAATATTAAAGCCATAACCTTATCAGGTAATAGATAACCGCTGAAAAACGATAAATAATTGTTAGGAGGCGGTCTTGAAAAATCGGATTTTAATAATTCTTTTAATTTTAGCAGCAATTTTTTGCTCCGGTTCTTCTGATGAGGTTAAAAGTTTATTTATTTCATACCAGCCTAATGTAGACAGGCTTGAAACCATTTTTAAAACTTATCTTCCTCCAAGAAAAGAAATTATGTTTACAAAGGTTCCTCGCGGTCTTATAATAAGTATTGATGAAAGTTGTTTTTTTAATGAGGGCGAGGCGCGTATTAAAGAAAGCTCTCTGGTGATATTGGATACTATTTCTGCTGTTTTAAAAAGGCTCACTAATTACTGTATAATAGAAGATCACACCGAAGATAATGATTTAACTAACAGTTATTACAGTGAAAACTGGGAACTTTCCATAGCTAGAGCAGGAAATATTGTGCAGTATATGATGACATACGGAAAAATACCAGCAGATAAACTGTTTGCGCTTGGCTATGGAGAGTATATGCCTTTCAGAGATAATGTTGCGCCTAAAAACGGTATGGACAGCAGAATTGATTTTGTAATTCTTGAATATGAAGCTAAGCGATAATACTTTGGCGAAGTCTTGAAGTTCTTGTTTCGCTCAAGATATTTTTAAGCTTCATAATGCCTTGCGCATGGAGCTGGCATACTCTTGATTCTGACATGTTAATAGTTTCGCCGATTTCTTTAAGCGTCATGTTTTCCTGATAGTAAAGAACCATGATAATACGTTCACGTTCAGGAAGTCTTTGCAATGCTCTTTCAAGCTCATGCTTAACGTTCTTTTCTTCAGCATGTTCTTGAGGTGTAAGTTTTCCTGTATCTTCAATTGTATCTATAATTTCGATACTGTCATCAGTGCTTCCGCGTTTTTCATAAATCGAAGTTATTGTCATATCTTCTGACATGATTTGTGAAACTTTATCGGGATCCATTTGAAGATAATTGGCAACTTCTGTGGTCGTCGGCATTCTTCCTAATTCTTGTTTCAAATATTCTTGTGCTGCTTTTATATCTTTAATTTTCTTTCTTACACTTCTCGGCAAGAAATCTTGTGCACGAATTCTGTCTAAGATAGCTCCTCTGATTCTTATAAGAGCATAAGTTTCAAATCTTGTATTCTTTTGAGGGGAGTATCTTTCAATAGCGTTAATAAGTCCTTCAACGCCGTATCCGGCAATGTCTTCAACAGAAATAGTTGCAGGAAGTGTAACTTTTACGCGGCCGACAACATATCTGATTAAATATATATATTGAACAATTAAAGTATCACGGACAGTTTTATTTGTCTTATCCTTGAAATACTCATGCCAAAGAGCTTCCAACTCATTTTCCGCAAGTCTTTTTATGTTGTTATACGATGTGAAATCAAAACTCTGGCTCATTAAACTTCCCAAATATTGTTCAAATATCTACATATCTATTCTATACAATATAGGATTAGCCACATCATTTAAAAAGAGGAAATGTTTTAACTTTACTAAAGTTTGTGGTGTACAAGAGCATGCTTAATTTTGCTGTTCTACTTCTTCAACAGAAGGTTCAGGCATTGTTTTAATGATTTCAAGCTTAGTAATTCTTGCACCGTCAACTTCTTTTACTACAAATGTTAAATTATTAAATGTTACTGTATCATCAACTTCTGCAAGTCTGCCTAAAAGTTTTACAACAAGTCCGCCGATAGTATCAATATCTTCGTCATCAATTTCTTTTTCATCAATTTGGAAGAACTCTGCAAATTCGTCAAGACGCATCATAGAATTTGCCAAATATGTGTTTGGTGCAACTTCTTTAATATCGCATTCTTCTTCTTCATCAAATTCATCCTGCACTTCACCAAATATTTCTTCCAATACATCTTCAAGCGTAATAAGCCCTGATGTGCCGCCAAATTCATCTATAACAATTGCCATTTGCCCTTTGCGTTTTTTAAATTCCAAAACCAGGTTATCCATTGTAATTGTTTCGGGAACCATTAAAACTTCACGTTGAATCTTTGCAATAGGACAAACTTCATCTTTAATTGAAAGCGAGTACAAATCTTTTACGTGAACAAGGCCTGTGATATGGTCAATGTCTTCTTCATAAACCGGATATCTTGTATATTGGCTTTCTGCTGCAAGTTTATTTAATTCTTCCATTGGCATGTCAATAGGAATACAAACCATGTCTGTTCTTGGAATCATTACCTGTTTTGCAGTCAAATCAGAAAATTTAAATACGTTATGAAGCATTTCTTTTTCTGTTTCATTCAATACACCGCCGTTGTAGCTTGCGTTAACAAGCATATCAAGTTCTTCGGTTGAGTGTACAAGAGAACCTTTATGTGTATGAGGTATATTAAAAGCTTTTAAAACAAGGTTTCCAAAACCGTTCAAAAGCCAGATAAACGGATTAAAAATAAAGGTAATAATCTGCATAGGTCTTGCTACTACCAAAGCAGTTTTTTCGGTAAATTCCAATGCAATTGATTTTGGAATAAGCTCACCTATAACAACGTGGAAGAATGTTATAAGAGCAAAAGCAATTGATACTGACATTGTATGAGTTGCTATTGTCTGGCTTATACCTGGGAGGAATGCAAAAAGAGGTTCGATTAAGTGAGCAAGCGTGCCTTCACCAACCCAACCTAAACCGATACTTGATATTGTTACACCAAGCTGTACTGCTGCGATGAATTTATCTAAGTCCTTAATTGCTTCAAGAGCTATTTTGGCATTGTGGTTGCCTTCGTTAACAAGTTGTTCTATTCTTGTTTTGCGAACTTTAACCATCGCAAATTCTGATGCCACAAAAAATCCGTTTGAAAATAACAAGAATGCTATTACAAACAAATTAAAAATCATATTACCCGTCTCATCCATTATATTTTGTTTCCTCTAATACTTTTTAAAGCAATTATAATATTATTTATAAAAAAATGCAATCCTATTCCTTAGGCAGTTCTATTTCTTTGAGTTCCGTATAAACCATAGGAGAAAATCCTTTTGTGGTTGTAACTGTTATTATTTTATATACAGGCGGAGTGCTTAATAAAGTAGGTGATGAAATGTGGTATACACCGTTTCTCATTTGCTCGCCGTTTATATGGTAATGTCCTGATATTACAGATATTATATTGTCGTACTTATCTATAATATTGAAGTAATTTTCTTTTTGATAGACTTCGTGAGTTTTTGATTCTTTAGGTTCAACAACCGGGAAATGCTGGAAGATTATAACGGGCTCGTTTTTGTACTTTGTTAACTGTTTATCCAGCCAGTTAAGAGTATCTTCTCTGTAATATCCGCCAGAACCGGGAATTACTTCCTTTGCTCCATCTACTACTATAAATACAAATCCGTCTTTTTTGAATACATAATTCGGTTTATTGTATCTGTATAAGAAATTATTTTCTCTTATGATTTCCAAATACTTTGTTTTTGAAAGCCCGTTATTTTTATATACATCGTGATTGCCCAATACTATATAATAAGGGACGTTAAGTTTGTTTATTATATTAGTAAAATCCGGCAGATAATATGGTTTTGGCGAGTTGATATTGTCGCCTGTGAAAACAGTAAAAGCAATGTCTTTTTGATTATTAATACTGTTCACAGCTTCCTGTAAAACCTGTTCTCTATATTTATCGCCTGCTATAAAATGAGCATCAGCAATTTGTGCGAATTTTATAACTTCTGCATATACTGCACCTTGTAATAATAACAATGATAATAAAGTTAAAATTATATTTTTCTTCATTAATTTAAGCCCTCTGGACAAATTATAACATAAATTATAATATATAGAAAGGAGAAAACATGAGATTAGATAAATTTTTAAAGGTTTCAAGATTAATAAAAAGAAGAACAGTTGCAAACGAAGTTTCTGATACAGGTCGTGTTTATATAAACGGCAATCCTGCAAAACCTGCTAAACAAGTTAAAGAAGGAGATATTATAAAAATCGAGTATGCAAACAGAACAGTCAGCGCAAAAATTTTGAAAGTTCCAACCAATAATGTAAGCGTTCAGGAAGCTCCGACTTTGTATGAAATTGTTGAATAATTCAAAAATATGTTATAATGATAATGTTAATAACGAAAGGAAGCAGTTTATGAAAACCAGCGTAGCCGCCGGACCCGAAACATTAGGGTATGCATAATTGCTTAAAATTATTGAAAGGAGAATTATGAAAAGATTAAGTTATGTCGGGGGGGGGGCAGACTTTTAAGCTCCAACCTTAAAGGATTTACATTAGCAGAAGTTTTGGTTACACTCGGCATTATAGGCGTTGTTGCTGCAATGACTATGCCTGTTTTAATTCAAAATAATATTAACAGAACTGTTGAAACAAGACTTGCTAAATTTTATTCTGTATTTAATCAAGCATTAAAGATGGCAGAAGTTGAGTATGGTGACAAAGAAGGATGGTATCAGGATAAGAACGGTGTTATCACAGATGAAGACGGAAATCCTATTGAAGGTTCTTCTATAATTTTAGAATGGTACAATATTTATTTGGCAAAACATATTAAAACCATTAAGATTACAGTTGACAGCGAAGGCAGACCAACGTTTTATCTTGCTGACGGAAGTGCGTTTGCTGCTGCTCACTCAAACGTGATGAGGGATTGGATTTTTTATTCAAGCGACCCTGAAAAATGTATAGCAAGACACGGCTCATTGGCTAATGCTCAAGGAAAGTGTGCATTCAGATTTATTTATATGCCCGCAGCCAATAATGCAGAAGAATGGAAGTATCATACAGGCAGAGGTCTTGAACCTTATAAATACGGTTGGGACGGCACAAGCGAAGACTTATATAATAATGCTTATGCAGGCTGCAATGATTCTTCTACCTGCAGGAACTGTATGTGTACTTCTGTTATTCAGGAAAACGGCTGGAAAATCCCTAAAAATTATCCTTACCGTGTAAGCAGATAATATTGACTTTAGAAAAAACATCATTAAGAAACATGACACCTACTGCAAACGGATGATTTATTCATTATCTATTGAATTAAACATGTAAATATCCGATTGTATTAGAAAAAAGAGGTAGTCATGATAATTAACGGTGGAATCAGGTATTGCGAAAAAGGCTTAACAGCATCTCTAAGGGCGATGCATGTTCAAAGTGAACTTATCGGGATGCATAATGAAAACGTTACGGGATTTGATAAAATCGGATACCAGAGAGAAGAACCTGTTGTATCTTCATTTACCGAATGGATTGGAGTACACGGGCTTTCTAAAACCGTTGACGATAAAGTCGGCCGTATTGCAATGTCAGATAACCCGTTAGATATTGCTCTTGCAAATAAAGGTTATTTTCAAACGCAGACCGCTGACGGCATAAGACTTACACGTGACGGAAGATTTAAATTGGATAAAGAAGGAAACCTGTTGACAATGGAAGATGAACAGGTGCTTTCTAATACAGGTACGCCAATTCAGCTTCCTGTTGTTCCGGAAAAGCTTACTGATATTAAAATAAATTCTAAAGGGCTTGTAAGCGTGTTTAATAAAAGTACTAACAAACTTGAAAACGTAGCTTTCTTAGGTGTTGTATCAGCTGATGGAGCAATTGTTATGGATCCGCAGGTTAAGCAAGGATATAACGAATATTCAAACGTATCGCTTCAAAATGAATTTATAGGAATGATGCCTATTATTAGAAACTTTGAAGCAAACAGACAGATTTTTATGATTCAGAACCAAAATCTTCAAAAAGTAATTTCACAACTTGGTTCAACATCATAATAAGGTAAGAATTAGAGGTAGATAATTATGTACAGTATGCAGGGAATAGTCAGAAAAAGTATTTGCAACGCAACAAATCAGTTTGAAAAACTGGGTTACGTCGGCAATAATCTTGCAAACATGAACACAAGAGGATATAAATCCGTTAACTTTGAACAAATGCTTAAAGAAGACGGATATATTACAGGTGCAGTAAGATCTGATTATAAACAGGGCTCTATTCAGATTACAAGTAATCCGTACGATGTTGCAATCAGCGGTGTTGGCTTTATTCCTGTTGTTTCACCTGAAGGCGAAGTTGCTTATACACGTGACGGCTCTTTTAAACAAGGCAAAGACGGTTATCTGGTAACAGCTGACGATTGGATTGTAGGCGAAGGTATTAAAATTCCTACAAACTGCTACAAGTTTGAAATTAAGCCTAACGGTGAAGTTTTTTCATACGATGCGGCTGACACAGAACCTAAAAAACTGGGAACAATCCCGCTTGTACGTTTTGCTTCTCAGGAAAACCTTGAGCAGGCAGGCATGAATAAGCTTGTACCGACAGAAGATTCCGGAGAACCTGAACTTGTAAAAGACCATGAATGTTTCTGCCAGAATAATTTAGAAAACTCAAACACTAATATATATAGTTCAGTATCAGATATGTTAAGACTGAATGCATCAATGCTTGCAAGTATGCGTATGATGAAAGTTGTAGATGATATGTACAACAAAGCAATTAACATAAGAGAATAGGGAGCGTAGCCGCTCCACCCGCCATAGGGAGTTCAAGAAACTTCTCAGGTCAATACTAAAAAAATGGAGCGTAGCCGCTCCACCCGCCAAGGGAACCTCAAAAACTAAGAAAGGATAAAAATGTTCACATCGCTGGATAATATGGGCAAAGTTACATTAATGATGGATTTGATAACGCAGAAGCAAAGAGCGTTAGGCTCTAACCTTGCCAATATTGATACTCCGGGATATGTCCGCCGTGATGTAAACTTCGGGGATTATCTTAATTCAATGAACAGTCCTTTGGAAACGAAACTTTCAGAGGTGCTCGGCCCGTCAGGTGTTATTGATGAAAGAAGAAATGAAGAAATTGATCCTGCAAATGAGTTGATGGAAATTCAACAAAACTCACTTCTTTATACGATGGCAACAAGAAGAATGTCTAATATAATTACGGAAATGAAAACAGTTATCAATGTCGGTAAGTGATAAGAAAGGGTAAAAACGGGAGCGTAAGCGACTAACCAATATATAATAAATCTTGACAATAACCGTCAGAGAGGATAGAAAAATGAGTATAATGGAATCAATGAATATCGGCTCAAATGCGTTAAAAGCGCATGGCTTAAGGCTGGATATTCACGCAAAAAACATTGCTAACGTTGATACACCTAATTACGTAAGACGTATTCCTGTTTTAAATGCAACTGAAGATATTTCATTTCATGGGTTAATGAATACTATGAAACAAGATGTTTTCGGTGTTGGAACTTTACCTTATCTTCAAGGCGGTGTTGTATTCAACGGATGTGTTGAAGATCCTACTATGGGTGACAGAATTTACAGACCGGGACATCCTGATGCTGATGAAAACGGTTATATAAGAGCTTCAAACGTTAACGCAATGGTTGATATGGCAGATGCTATACTTGCTCAAAGAGCTTATGAAGCTAACCTTGCTCTGATTAATATTACAAAATCTATGGCTCAAAAAGCTACTGAAATAGGTAGATAATTTTTCTGAATGTTTTGATTTTATGTTATTATAGCTTTGGAGGTTTGTTGTGCCAAAGATTTCTATTATAATACCTGTTTACAATGTCCAAGATTATCTTGCGATGTGTCTTGACAGTGTCTGCTATCAGTCAATGAAAGATATTGAGATAATATGTGTTAATGACGGTTCAACTGACAATTCTTTAGCTGTTTTGCACGCTTATAAAAGACGTGATAAACGTATTATAATTATAGATAAGGAAAACGAGGGTTCAGGTGTTGCAAGAAATACAGGTTTAAAAATTGCACGCGGCGAATATGTTTATTTTGTTGACGGAGATGACTGGCTTGAACAGGATGTTCTATTGAAAGCTTCTAAAAAAGCAAACGAAACTAATGCGGATATCGTAATTTTTGGCGGATGTTCTTGTTATGTCAAAGATAATGGTAAAATTAAAAAAAATTCAGGCGGTTATAGTGCGGATAAACTTCCTAAAAAATATTTAAATAAAGTATTTTCAGCCGAAGACATTAAGAAAGATATATTTAAATTCCCTTCTACCGCGTGGACAAAGCTATACAAACATCAATTTTTGGTTGATAACAATATTTTATTTCAGGAAATAAAAGTCGGACAAGACCAGCTTCCGTTCTTCCATTCAATGATTACTGCCGAAAAAATAGCACTTTTGCCTGAAAACTTATATTGCTACCGTAAAAACAGGAAAGGTGCCGTAACTGCTGTTAAAAAGAAGAAGAATTTCTCTCCGATTTATGTATTTTATGCTGTTGAAGATTTACTTAAAAAACTTGATAAAATCGATGATTACCAAAAAGTTTTTGTAAACAGGTATTTTTCAAAGGCAACTTCATGGCTTGGAAAATTTCAGGATGATATAAAAGAGGAGTATTTTGAAGAATATATGAAGCTTCTTGAGCATGTTAAACAAGATTATCCTTTTGGTTGGTGGATAAAATTTAATCCTAAAATATCAGACGGATATTGGAAGCTGAAATTTAAGCAATTTGCTGCTAAAAAATTATAGGAGAGATTTATGGATAAAGAATATAGTCAATTTGTAATTGTTCTGCTGTTAATATTTTTCGGTCTTGCTGTGTTTTTCTTTTTAATTGTGCCTATGGTGGTGAATAATGAAGCTTTAGCATCCACAATAAATAATTTAAAAAATAATTATAAAACAGAGATTACCTGTAAGAAAGATGTGTCTTGCACATTAACAAATTATTCTTATAATGATAAACAAACTAACAGTTACACTTTTAAACTGCCGCAAAAGATAACATTTAATTCGGAGTTTGTTCCGTATGTTGAACATACTTATGGTTATGGTTATTTTCGTCAATGGCATAAAAGCGTAAAAATAAATAAGTATTTTGTAATAATAAATGATTATAAATACCCTGTTGGAGAGGACTTCCAACGAGGATTAAAGAAATATTTGGAGGTCAATTACTTTGACGGTATTCCTCAAGATGTTTTAAACAGTGATTTCAACCTTATGGTTTCTTCAAGTTATTCAACTGTTGGTCAAAATCTTTCTGAAATACTTCTGAATATTTTATTTGTTTTCGGTTTGTTATATATAATTTTGTGCTTTAACGAAAATTTTGAAAAAAAATACGAAAAATATTTTATACTAATATTTATAATAATGACTTCATTTATCGGAATTTTATTAATAACCGGTTTATCAAGTATCGTAAAATAATTTTGAAAAATTTTTATTTTTTTAGTATGATAAATTTGTTAAGTGAAAATTTAATAAAGATTTAAATGTCGATGTGGCACTGTGCCGATAAAAACGATTAATAATCGTTTTTAGAGAGGGTGCGACAACGGAGCACATCCGCCATAACAATATGGTAGATGTGGTGAAAATTTAATAAAGATTTAAATGTCGATGTGGCGGAATGGTAGACGTGCACGTTTGAGGGGCGTGTGGAGTAATCCGTGGGGGTTCAAGTCCCCCCATCGACATTTTTTAACGGTCATATATATGGATAAAAAAGAATTAATAAAACGCTGTCTGATATTTGAAGACGCTTTAGAAACTTATCCGTTTAAGGATAAAACTTATGAAGAATACGCAGTTCTCAGGCATAAAAGCAATGGCAAATGGTTCGGGCTGGTGTTTTATCTTAATGACATATTATGTATAAATTTGAAATGCAACCCTTTAGACTCCGCAGTTCTAAGAGATGAATATTCTTTTATTACTCCCGGCTGGCACATGAATAAAGCGCACTGGATAAAAGTTGATGTGAACAAATGTCCTGAGGATTTACTTGATGCACTAATTGAAGCAAGTTTTAATTTAACTTTGACTAAAAGAAAAACAAAATAATTTGAATTTACATTTTTACATGTAATAATTATGGTATGCTAGACAAAATTATTATAAAGGGAGCAAAAGAACATAACTTAAAAGATGTATCTCTTGATTTACCCAAAAATGAGTTAATAGTTTTTACGGGAGTATCAGGTTCGGGAAAATCTTCTCTGGCTTTTGATACTATTTTTGCAGAAGGGCAGAGAAGATATATTGAAAGTCTTTCCACCTATGCAAGACAATTTTTGGGGCAGATGGATAAACCTAATGTTGAATATATTGACGGGCTTTCTCCTGCTATTTCTATTGACCAGAAATCAACCAGCAATAACCCTCGTTCTACTGTCGGTACTGTTACGGAAATTTATGACTATTTAAGACTTTTGTTTGCCCGTGTCGGAACGCCTTTTTGCCCCGAATGCGGCGAGGAAATTAAACCTCAGACAATTGACGAAATCGTTAACAGTATAATGAAGCTTGGTGAAGGTACTAAAATTCAGATTTTGGCTCAAGTAGTTAGAGGCAAAAAAGGTGAATTTCAATCAACGTTTGAAGAACTCCGTCAGGAAGGCTTTGTAAGAGTAAAAGTGGACGGTGAGATTTATAATCTTGATGAAGACGAGATTGAGCTTGCAAAAACAAAAAAGCATGATATTTCCGTTGTAATTGACAGAATTGTAGTAAAAGAAACTGCTCGTTCACGTATTGCGGACAGCACGCAGATTGCGTTAAAAAAAGCCGATGGTGTTGCGGTTGTTGATGTTGTTGGCAACTCTCAACCATTACCCGTTGCCTTATCCAATGTTTGTGCAGAGGGTGAAAAAAAAGAAATAATATTTAGTGAAAAGCTTGCTTGTCCTAAATGTAATTTAAGTTTCGAAGAACTTGCACCGAGAATTTTTTCATTCAATGCTCCGTATGGTGCTTGTGAAAGATGTTCAGGTTTGGGGGCTGATTTTGTTATTGATGCGGACTTAGTTGTACCTGACAGAAAAAAATCTTTGAAAGACGGTGCTATATATCCTTGGTCTAAAACTTCGACTTCATATTATGATGATGTATTAAAATCTGTTTGTTCGCATTACGGAATAGATATGGATATGCCTTTTGAAGAATTATCCGAAAAAGAACAAAAAATAATTTTATATGGCGGTGATGATATTCTTCCATTCAGGGTTATGCGTTTCGGAACCCACAGATACGAAACCAAATACCACAGATTTGAAGGTGTAATTCCGTTTTTGGAAAAAAGATATAATGAATCAAACGGCGAATACTGGCGTGAAGAAATTGAAAAATATATGATTACTACTCCTTGTCCGGCATGCGGCGGTGCAAGACTGAAACCGTTTCCGCTTGCTGTGAGAATAAAAGGGAAAAATATTTACGAATTTACTTTAATGTCAATTGATGAAGCATTAAACTTTGTTGATGATTTATATTTGGAACTGGATGAATTTCATTTACATATTGCAAAACAAATTCTTGATGAAATCAGAGCGCGTTTAAAATTTTTAAAAGACGTAGGATTAAATTATTTAAATCTTGCGCGTATGGCAGGAACTTTATCGGGCGGCGAAGCTCAGCGTATAAGACTTGCCACCCAAATAGGAAGCGGCTTATCAGGTGTGCTTTATGTGTTGGATGAACCTTCAATCGGACTTCATCAACGTGATAATGACAGGTTGATAAAGACTTTGATTAAGCTTCGCAATCTTGGAAATACGCTTATTGTTGTTGAACATGATGAAGATACAATAAGAAATGCGGATTACATAGTTGATATCGGTCCTAAAGCAGGTATTAACGGCGGAAAAATAATTGCATCAGGTACAGTAGATGATATTGTAAAGGCAAAAAGCTCTATTACCGGTAAGTATTTAAGCGGAGAAAAATATATTCCTATTCCTGAAAAAATAAGAGAGGGAAACGGTAATTTTCTGCGTGTAAAAAATGCTCATTTAAATAACTTAAAAAATATTGATGTTGATATTCCGCTTGGCAAAATTGTATGTCTTACAGGTGTGTCAGGTTCAGGTAAATCAAGTTTAATGCAGGATTTGATTTATGAATATGCAATCCATAAATTAAGAGGAAATAAACCAAAACCGCAAGGTGTTGATGAAATTACGGGATTTGAAAATATTGATAAAATTATTGACATTGACCAATCCCCAATCGGCAGAACTCCACGTTCAAACCCTGCAACATATACTGATTTATTTACTCACATAAGGGAATTATATTCAAAAACGAATGAAGCTAAATTGAGAGGATATAAACCGGGCAGATTCAGCTTTAATGTTAAGGGCGGAAGATGTGAAGCCTGCAAAGGTGACGGTTTATTAAAAATTGAGATGAATTTCTTATCTGATGTTTACGTAAAATGCGACGTATGCAAAGGAAAACGCTATAACCGCGAAACGCTTGAAGTTAAATACAAAGGTAAAACTATATCGGATGTACTTGATATGAGCGTAAAAGAAGCGCTTGAATTCTTTGACAGCATACCTTCAATTAAAAATAAGCTTCAAACATTAAATGATGTCGGATTGGATTATATTAAGCTCGGGCAAAGTGCAACAACGCTTTCAGGCGGTGAAGCGCAGCGTATTAAACTTGCATCTGAACTTAATAAGCGTGCAACCGGTAAAACTCTTTACCTGCTTGATGAACCGTCTGTTGGTCTTCACTGGTATGATTTGGATAAACTTATCAAAATTTTGCAGCAGCTCGCCGATCAGGGAAATACAATTCTTGTCATCGAGCACAATCTTGATTTTATAAAAATTGCAGACCATATAATAGATTTAGGACCTGAAGGCGGTATTGGAGGCGGAACTATTGTTGCGCAGGGAACACCTAAAGAAATTGCCAAAAATAAAAAATCTTATACAGGTCAATATTTAAAACCTTTATTCTATTGATGCAAAAACTTCATTATGCTATAATCTTATAAAATTAGGAGAATGCTGATGAAAAAGTTTTTTGTATTTTTAGCTTTGCTAATGTTTAGTTCGCCTGTAATGGCTAAAACAATTCAGGTAGAGGCATTAAATGATTTTTCTACTGAAAATCCGCCAAAAACTTTGGATGTAAAAGTTTTATCGGAAATTGTTCTTGATGAAAAAATAACTCTTTCTGAAGGTGATGTTGTTCACGGTCAGATTACTGATATTTCTGATCCTAAAAGGCTTAAGCGAGATGCCTCATTTACTTTTGTACCGTTATATTATATTAATAATGCTAAAACCGTTGTTCATATTAACGGATACTTCCCTGCAAAATATGCTACAAAGCTTGATAAAGGCGGGCTTGCAAAATCTGCCGCTCTAGGTGTAGGCAGCTATTTTGTAAAAGGTCTTTCTATCGGCTATTCAGCTGTTGAGGGAGCTGTAAAAAATGAGGATGACGGACGTATAAAATCAGGAGCAAAAGCTGCTTATGAAAGTTCTCCATTTTCTTATGTAGAAAAGGGCAGTGAAATAGTTATTCCAAAAGGTCAAAATTTCCTTTTGAATTTTAAACTAAAAGATGAAGCAGACGAACCTAATTATGAATACACAACTCCGGCTGAAACCAATATATAACCCTTATATAATTGACGATTAGCGAAAATTATGTTAAAATTTATCATACGAAGGAGAATAATATGAAGAAGTTACTTTCAATTTTATCTGTGTTGTTTGCTTTTACTGTATCACCTGTGTTGGCAAAGACGGCGCCTGTTGAAATTTTGCAGGATTTTTCCGTAAATAACCCGTCTGATACATTGCTTATCAAAGTACTATCTAATGTTAAACTAAATAAAGACGTTATGTTGTTTGAAGGTTTCTATGTACTTGGTCAGATTAACAAAGTTGCTAATTCTTCTTTCGTATTTATTCCTGTGAAGTATCAAAACTTTCATAATGAAGTCTATGATATCAGCGGGAACTACCCTGCAAAAATCGAGAAAGTTTTGGAAGGTAACGCTCAAAACGGTGTAGTGCCCAAAAACAGCAAAATGTTATTTGATTTCGTGATTGCAGATGAATATGCAGCAGAAAAAGAAGCAGTAAACAGCCAGCCTGCTCAAACTCCTGAAGGCGGTGTCGCACCTGTTGTTAACAGAACAAAATATGTTATCTATGATGATACTATTCCGCAAACAATGAAAGATTTTCCGGGTATAAAACTAAACTCTTTTGATAACGGAAGCAACTTTAATATTCCTAAAAAATTAATAATTGAAGCTGATAAAAAAGATAGTAATATTAATTCTTTAAAATACAAAAATTAAGAATTATAAAACATAATGAAATAGTGAATATAATGAGTTATATTCACTATTTTTTTATTTAAATATTTAACTATACTTCTACTGCAACTTTTAATTTACCGTTGCCTTCAAGGATTATTTCTGTATCTCTGCCGTTTTCAGAGATTACAAGACGGGTTTTTCTTGTATTATTTTCTATGAAATTTGAAATTTCCTTAACTTTCAAATCGTTCATGTGTATATCCTTTCAAAGTTTGTACTATATATGATAACAGATTTTTGAGGATTTTCAACCCTCTTGAGAATTAAAACCCGAAAAATATTTTTTTTGCTGTGATTAAGACAAAAAAATACCAATTTATTGATATAAATTGGTATTTTTATATTATCAGGTTTAAAAAAGATTAACCTTTGATTTGGCTCATTACTTCGTCAGCAAAGTTTTCTTGACGTTTTTCAAGACCTTCACCAAGCATAAATCTTGTGAAAGCTTTAACAGTAAGTTTACCTTCAATTAATTGACCTACTGTTATGTCAGGGTTTTTGATGAAAGGTTGTTCTAAAAGAACTTTTCCTGCCATAAGTTTATTTACTCTGCCTTCAACAATTTTAGCTCTGATTTGTTCAGGTTTTTTCAATAAATCTTCTTTACCCATTTCAACTTCAGTTTCGTGATCAATTACAGATTGAGGAATTTCATCTCTTGTAATGAATTCAGGAGCGCTTGATGCTATATGCAAGCAAATGTCGTTCATTAATTCATCATCTTTTTTATCTGTATGAATTAATACACCGATTTTACCGTTGTGAATGTAAGAAGCAGTAATTCCTTCATAACGTACAAATCTTCTGAAAGTGATTTTTTCGCCGATAGAAGCGATTTTTTCTTTAATGATTTCAGAAATAACTTTACCGCATTCAGGGCAAGTTGATGATAATAATGCATCAACGTCAGCCGGATTTGATTTAGCAACAAAGTCAGCTAAGTTTGATGTTAATTCTTTAAATTCTTCGTTTTTAGCTACGAAGTCTGTTTCACAGTTAACTTCAACCATAGCGCCGCAATCGTCTTGAACTGATGCTGCGATAAGACCTTCAGCAGCAATTCTGCCCATTTTTTTATCAGCAGAAGCCATACCTTTTTGGCGAAGGACTTCCATAGCTTTTTCCATATCTCCGTCAGTTTCAACAAGAGCTTTTTTAGCGTCCATCATACCAGCGCCTGTTTTATCACGAAGTTCTTTAACCATTTGAGCTGTAATGTTCATTATAATTCTCTCCTTTTTTATAGTGAAGAGTGAAGAGGGAGGAGTGAGATAATATCTCAGCCTCCTTCACTCAAACTTAATTAATTATGCTTTAACTTCTTCTGCGCTAACACCTGCATCTTCAGGTTTAATTTCTTCGATTTTTTTAGCGTTAGCATTAGTTTCTCTAAGTTGTTTTCCTTCTAAAACAGCATCAGCCAATTTAGATGAAATTAATTTGATAGAACGGATAGCATCGTCATTACCAGGGATAATGAAGTCAATTCCGTCAGGATCTGCATTTGTATCAGCTAAGCAAATAACAGGGATGTTTAATTTGTTAGCTTCTTTAATAGCGATATCTTCTTTCTTTTGGTCAACTATGAAGATTAAATCAGGTAAACCTCTCATATCTTTAATACCGCCTAAAGTTTTGCTTAATTTGCTTAATTCTCTGTTTAATTTAGCAATTTCTTTTTTAGGTAATTTGTCAACGTGACCTGAGTTAATGAAATCTTCCATTTCTCTAAGTTTGTTAACACGTCCTCTGATAGTTTCAAAGTTAGTAAGCATACCGCCTAACCATCTTCTGTTAATGTAGTAAGCACCTGCTCTTGTTGCTTCTTCTGCAACAACTTCAGCTGCTTGTTTTTTTGTACCTACAAACAAGATATTTTTATTTTTAGCTGCATATTCTCTTACTGTTGCATAAGCTGCGTCTAGTAAGTCAGTTGTTTTACGCAAATCTAATACATAAATACCATTTCTTGCTCCGTAAATATACGGTTTCATTTTAGGGTTCCATCTTTGAGTTTGGTGTCCGAAGTGTACACCTGCTTCTAAAAGTTCAATCATAGATGCTGCTGGCATCGGTTTTCTCCTTTTTTTACTTGTTGTACTACGGGAAACGCTGTCTCATCTGCGGGTTTGGTTAAATTTAAGGGGTGTTCCTTTTTTTTGCCGCCAGACTAGGGCAAAGCCTATCAGACCAGTGTAACCACTTATATAATAATACAAACATGCCTTTATGCAAATGTAATATATAGTTTTATTACATTTTGTGTTATGTTAAGGAATTTGGGCAATGTGCGTAGCACAAAAAAAACGGACTTTCTAAAAAATAGATTGTCCGGTATTTCATTTTCTGAAACAAAAAGGATTTACATTAATTTACTGTATATAAATATAACTTTCTTAACAGAGTACGCTTCTAATATTCAATCCCTTGTCTTGCCATAACGCCCATATCAAAGTAGTGTTTGATAGGTTTCATTTCTGTTACAAGATGAGCCATAGCTTTTAGCTCAGGGTGAGCATAACGTCCTGTTAATACAATTTCAAGATTTTCAGGTTTGTGTAATAAAACATCTTTTACATCACTTACTTTAATCATATTCATTGATGTACAAATATTAATTTCATCAAGAATAATCAATTGATATTCACCTGAATTGATAGCTTTTTTAGCGAATTCCCAGCCTTTTTTAGCTTCTTTGTAATCTTCCATGCAAACGTTATGAGAATAACAAACTCTGTCCATACCATATTGAACAACATCAAGGTTAGGAAGGAATTTTGAAGAAGAAACTATTTCACCATATGAAGTAGCGCTGTCACCTTTTGTAAATTGGATGATTAGAACTTTCCAGCCGTGTCCCAATGCTCTGAGAGCCAATCCCAACGATGCTGTGGTTTTGCCTTTGCCGTCTCCTGTATAAATTTGAATATAACCATGTTCTAACACGACTCACTACCTCCAATAAACTGTAATAGGTTCCTCTATCCTTATTTTAACGAACTTTTCCCACTGTTTAATCGTTCATAAGATGGATAATTTTCTAGAGCCAAAGATGGATAAATGTATCTATCCCCGCTCCCAAGATTTTGTATATCCATCATAAAATAAAACTAAAAAAAAAGAACGTTTTTGAAACACTTCATGCCAATCTTTTTACAATTGATTTTTCTAAAAATCCATAGATTGAGATTAGATAAAGATTTGATGACAAAAAAGTTTTTTTGAAAAAATTTACATTAATTTTGTAAACTAAATGCAACAAAGACTTGCAAAGTTTTAAAGAAGTCTTGGCATGCTTATTTACAGGTTTTTATTATTATGAATATTGTTAATATTTACATTTGATTTTTTTATTAAATAAATGGGCATAATAAAACTAACGAGGTCGAAGTAAATGCTTTATATTATTCATGTTCAGCATGTTAACTTTTGTAACGAAAGAGGATATTTGTGAAATCAGCTGATTTGGAAAGTTTTTATATTATTAGAGATATAAAAGAGAGATGAGCACATGAGTGTAAACAAACCGGGATTACCAAAACTGAATGTGAAATCTGAAATGCAGACATCGTTTAAGTCTGCACTCTCAAGTAAGCTTGCTACAACTCAAAGAAGTTCGGTGAGCTACGGTATCTTTGCGCAGCGTTCAAACAGCGGTGTAATTCATAATCCTAAAGCTTATTTAAGTCCATCAACAAGTGCAACAAGACATGCTTTACTTGATAACAGAGTAAAAGTGTTTAATAATAATGTTCCCGTATCACCTACAAGAGTCGCATCTTCAGATAATACAAATAAATATGCGGCAGCATTAGTGGCTATGCAGGCATTATCTCAAACTATTTCGCCTTTGATTAATTCTAAAGCCGATGCAAAAGGTGATGCTAAAACTAATGCTAAGTCATCTGCTGAAGGTGCTATTGGAGATTTAGCAAATGCTAAAAATTCAGCCGAAATCCAAAAAGGTTTGGAAAAACTCGGCACAGAGCTTTCCGGATGTGAAACTGATATCACTAAAGCAGGTGAAACTATTGAATCAGAAACCAAGCTTAAGTCTGAAGCTGAAACAGCACTTCAAAAAGCTGAAACAGGAATAGAATCTGAGAAACAAAATATACAAAAACAAACAGGTACTATAACAAAACTTCAAAGCAGTATTCAAACCGATAAAATGACTCTGAGCGGATTGAAAGCCCAGTTAAGTACTTCCGGAGAAATGGGCAAAATGGCTTTAGAACAACAAATAAGCCAGTTGGAAGCTAAAATTAATCAGCAAGAAACCCAACTTAAAGAAGCAGAACAATCTAAAAAAGCTTCTGAAGATAAGATTAAAAACGAACTTGAACCGGAAAAAGAAAAACAGTCTAAAGCAATTGATTCTTGTAAACAAAATATAGAAACTGCAGAAGCTAAGAAAAAAGAAGCTGCAACTAAGAAAGAAAAATTAGAAGCATCAAAAGGTAAATATGAAAAGAAATTGACCGATGCGCAAAATAAAGAAACAAAACAGCTGGCTTCATTACATACAGAACTTGCTAACTATGCAAAACAATTCCAAAGCGAATCTGATGCAGGCAAGAAAAATAAAATATCAGAAAAATATGTAGCAAAAGCAAAAGAATATAATGAGCTTTGTAAAAATACATCCGTAAGCGGATATACAGAAGTAGCGCTCGATTTGAATTCTTAGAGATAACATATTGTTACAAACGGCTTTACTTTTGTAATTCATTAATTTATAATAAATTCATAGACAGTATTGTCACAGAAAAAAGAACGGGAACCCCCGTTCTTTTTTATCTGATAGGGTTAGAAAGGGCAGGTTTTATTTATGAAACAGGAAATTAACAGACATGAAGTCTTAGAGAAAATTACACCGTTGATAGAAAATACAGCCATGCGTTTTGGTTATATTCCTATCGAAATTGAGTTTGTAAAGGAAAATCATCGTTGGTTTTTGAGAATATATCTGTATTCTAAAGAAAAAGATGTTACGCTCGATGATTGTGAAAAGGTTACCAGAAGCCTTTCTGATTTCCTTGATGAGCTGATACCCGTAAAATATTACATGGAAGTGTCTTCTCCGGGGTTGGAAAGAAAGTTTAAATCCGAAAAAGAGTTTGTTTATTTTCAGGGAAGAAGAATAAGTTTAAAATTAAAACAGCCTTTAGAAGGTGAAGAAGAAAAGATTTTTAAGGGTGAAATTCTTGACTTTGATGAAACAAACGGATTAAAGTTTCTCAGGTTTGATGACGGACAAGAATTACAAATACCTAAAAATAACATACAATCTGCGAAATTATATATAGATTAATAAATGAAAGGATAAGAAAATGATTAAAATAGGTACAGCACTGTTTGAAGCATGTGAAGAACTGGAAAGAGAAAGAGGTATATCTAAAGATGTATTAATTGCTTCTCTTTGCGATGCAATGGTTGCAGCTTACAAAAAACATATGCACATTAAAGAAGCTACAAATATTGAAGCAATATTAGATGAACAATCAGGTGAAATCGGTGTTTTCAGAACTAAACTCGTAGTTGATGATGTTGAAGATGAAGATACTCAAATTACACTTTCTGATGCTCAGGAAATTGTTGAAGACGTAGAAGTAGGAGATGAAATTAAAATCGAAGTTACTCCTGATCAGTTCGGACGTATTGCTGCTCAGTCAGCTAAACAGGTTATTACTCAAAGAATCAGAGAAGCTGAAAGAAACCTTGTTCTTCAAGAATTCATTGATAAAAAGGGTACATTGACAACAGGTATTATCCAAAGAGTTGAAAACCGCAATGTAATTGTTAACATTGGTAAAACTGATGCTATTATGCCTCAGAAAGAACAAATACCCGGTGAATACTATAAACCGGGAAACAGAATCAGAGTTTTTGTGCTTAACGTAAAAGAAACTACAAGATTACCGCAGGTTATTGTTTCTCACGCACATGCTGAAATCGTGAGAGAATTGTTTGAACTTGAAGTTCCTGAAATTGAAGACGGAATTGTTGAAATTAAATCAATTTCACGTGAAGCAGGCTACCGAACAAAAATTGCGGTTTGGTCTAATGATCCTGAAGTCGATTCAGTTGGTGCTTGTATCGGACCTCGCGGTTCCAGAATTCAAACAATTGTTTCTGAATTGAAAAACGAAAAAATTGATATCGTCAGATATTCTGAAGATCCGGTTGAATACATTGTAAATGCTTTATCACCTTCAAGAGTTGTGTCTGTTGATATTCTTGCTGATGATGAATATTCTCACGAAGCAATGGTTGTTGTTCCTGATGATCAATTAAGCCTTGCTATCGGCAGAGAAGGTCAAAACGTTAGACTTGCTCACAAATTAACAGGCTGGAAGATAGATATTAAGAGCGTTTCACAAATGGAAAAAGCAGAAGCTGCTAACTACCAAAACTATGAAGAAGCTCAAGATGAAGTTGAAGAAATTGATGCTCAAGATGAACTTCAAGAAGAAATCGAAGAAGAAATGAATCAACAAGTTGTTGATGAAGAAGATTTCCAGGAAGAAGCAGCTGTTGAAGAAGATGCTTCAGAAGACGAAGAAGTTTAACATTAAAAATCAATATTAATATTTAAAAAGGGTAATTTTTAATTACCCTTTTTTGTTTATATTGAACATTCGCTTAATAAATTCATTAAGGTAAATTGGGCATCTCCAACAGGCTCAAACATATATGAGATTAATAAAAATAAAACCATTTTTTTGTTAAAATCTCTGCCTTGTAATTTTAAGTGTCTTATTTTCAATTCATTTACCATAAAATCAAGTTCATCAACAGAGAGCATAACATTATGCTTAGTTTTTTCCTGAATGCTCTGCCCCATTCTCGGACATTGGAAATCAACATCGAAATCTTCAGAATCCGTATATTCTGCTTTTTCAATAGCTGTATAATGTTTTGCCGCAAAAGGACAATCAGGCAGACAGGTTTGGTTTAACAAAATTTCAATTCTTTCAATATCATTTAAGAGGTGTGCTTCTTCTCTGATTTTATATTTTACATATTCAGGTCTTGCAACAACCCTGTCAAATTTATCCAGCATTCTGTTGTAAAATTCGGTTTCTCTGTCATCAGGACTTTCAAGTTCAAAGTAAGGCTTTATAACAGAGCAAGTGCAATAAGCCTCAGGGTAAAGCTTTTTAATATAATCATGAAGTAAATCAGAGGATATAATAAACTGGCAGTTAAGTTTTACCGCTGCATCCAAAATTTCATTGCAAAATTTATCATTTAAATCTTCTTGGCTGACATGGTAATTAGAAAAAGTAAAAGCAGGTGTAATACCTTTTTCTCTTACTTTTGTAAGATAATTAACGGTTGATTCAACATCATAATTTCTTATTCTGGAAGGTCTTCCTCCGCTCCATTTACAGCGGAATGTGCCAAAGTTAATAAAGTTATAATTTTCATCCAAATCTTTATAACACTGAATAATGTTATTTGTTAAATCATCATTTTTGTTAAAAAGCAGCGGTAAAGACCAAATTGCATCAGGATATCTCAGAATACTCATTTTATCTCCTTATCTAAATTCAAAGCATCAAAAGAAAATTCTATTGAATGATTATCATTATAAAAATCTTCAAAGCTTTTACGAATTGTATCCCCTCCGCATAGCTCAGGTTCGTCAAACCATTTTGAACCCGGTTCAAGGATAATTTTACCCATTGAATACCCGTTCACGCTGTGAGGGTACTTTTCAGTTAGGTATTCCCCGTATTCAACAGATGCATTTCTTTGCTCATCGGTTAAATTTGGGATATCGGCAAACGATATGTCACACATTACTCTTAAATCATTCATATATTCTAAAATGTCTTCAAGTTCTTGATTTGAGTAGTAAAATGTTTTATGTTTCTTTCTTAGATTTTCATCTGCAAATTCAGGTGAAATCAATAAGTATGAATTGTTTGAACAGCTTTCTTTAAAAGTTTTGATAAAATCTTTTTGAGGAAGGCCAAAGCATTCAAAAGTAATATTTAATTTTTCATCAAAGTTTTCAGCAAGATATTTGAAAAGTTCAATCTGCTTTTCCTGATTAAAAGGTGTAGGATCAAAAGCAAAATGGAAGTTTTTCACATCAAATTTTTGTTTTAAAACTTTCATGTCATCTACTATGCTTTTTGCAGAGCGTCTTGAAATTCGGTTTCTGCCTGTAATTTTTTGAACATTTTTAAAGCCGCCTCCGCACCATGAACAGTTTCCGTAACATCCGCGTCCGATGCATACACCATGAATTGTCGAAGAACCTGTTAATTGGTTAGGTTGTGATAAATTTAGCATATAATCAGTTTTAAAATAGCTGTCAAAATGCTTTAAATAGTCAAATCCGACAAAATTAAACTTGTCCAAATCCTCATCGGATGCAACATAGATATTTTTATTTATTTTTATCCCGCTATCGTCACGCCAGCAAAGATTAGGGATATCAGACATATCAGCTTTTTTGTTAAAAACAGCCTCTGCAAGCTCAGCTATGGGCTTTTCACCTTCGCCTTTAATTATTGCATCTATAAACGGGTATTTTTCAAGTATTTCTCTAGCAAAAAATGATGCTGTAAAGCCGCCCAATGAGATAAAAACATCAGGATTTTCTTTTTTTATTGATTTAGCAATTTCAATAACATCAAATGATTGCGGGTGCCAGTGAAGTGATATTGCAATAAATTTTATATTATTATCTTTTACATATTTGGCAGCCGAAAAATTTTTATCAAGATATTTTTCAACGCTTAAATGAACAACTTCTGCATCAAACCCGTTTATTACCAGTTGATGACATAACGAATAAATTCCCATAGCAATAAAGTTAATGCTTGATGCTGCTCCATTTTCTAATATATGGAGTTTAGGGATATGCAATAATAAACATTTGCCTCGTGTCATTAAAAAAACTTCCTTTAGCCAATTATAGATTGAGTTTCTGATAATGTCAAATAAATACGTCTAAAGATTGTCTGAGGCGTATACTGTTGACAAAAAATATTGAGCAAATATGATAATATTATGGCTTAAAATACCAAATTAGTATTATAGTATAAGTAAAGAAAAAGGAGATTAATCTCATGGCACGTGAAAAGTTTGAAAGAACCAAACCGCACGTTAACGTAGGTACAGTAGGCCACGTTGACCACGGTAAAACAACATTAACAGCAGCTATTACAGGCGTTATGGCTGCAGCTGGCGGAGCTCAAGCTAAAAAATTCGATGAAATCGATGCAGCTCCGGAAGAAAGAGCAAGAGGTATAACCATCTCTACTGCTCACGTAGAATACGAGACAGAAGCAAGACACTATGCTCACGTTGACTGTCCGGGTCACGCAGACTATGTTAAAAACATGATTACAGGTGCAGCTCAAATGGACGGCGCTATTCTTGTAGTAGCAGCAACTGACGGTGCTATGCCTCAAACTCGTGAACACATTTTGCTTGCTCGTCAAGTTGGTGTTCCTAACCTTGTTGTATTCTTAAACAAATGTGATATGGTTGACGATCCTGAATTATTAGAACTTGTTGAAATGGAAGTTAGAGAAATCTTAAGCTCTTACGAATTCGACGGTGACAATATTCCGTTCGTTCATGGTTCAGCTTTAAAAGCATTAGAAGCAGTTCAAGCTAACCCTGCTGTAAAACGCGGCGAAGATAAATGGGTTGATAAAATTTGGGAATTGATGGATGCTATCGATTCTTACTTCCCAACTCCTGAACGTGACTTGGATAAACCATTCTTGATGCCTGTTGAAGACGTGTTCTCAATCACAGGTCGTGGTACTGTTGCAACTGGTAGAGTTGAACGTGGTACTGTTAAAGTTGGTGAAGAAGTTGAATTGGTTGGTTTAGGCGAAACTAAGAAAACAACTGTAACAGGTGTTGAAATGTTCAGAAAACAACTTGATCAAGGTCAAGCTGGTGATAACATTGGTGCTTTATTACGTGGTGTCGATAAAACTGAAATCCAACGTGGTCAAGTACTTGCTAAACCTGGTTCAATTAAACCGCACACTAAATTCACAGCTAACGTTTATGTATTGACAAAAGAAGAAGGCGGACGTCATACTCCATTCTTCCCTGGTTACAGACCTCAGTTCTACATCAGAACAACTGACGTAACCGGTTCAATCAAATTCGAAGGTCAAATGGTAATGCCTGGTGATAACGTTGTTATGGAAGTTGAACTTATCGCTCCAGTAGCTATCGAAGAAGGTATGAGATTTGCGATTCGTGAAGGCGGTCACACAGTTGGTGCCGGTGTTGTTGACAAAATTATTGAATAATTTTTAACAGCATAAATACTTTTAAAAAGAGCTTTGAGAAATCAAGGCTCTTTTTTATGCAAAAAATTTTTTGTTTATGTTTATATATTAATAATTCAAATAATAAAGGAGTTTATATGTTTGTACAATCGATTTCTTTTCAGAATGATAAAACCTGCTTTAACGGGAAAATAGGTAAAGCAACATTAATAAAAGCTAAACAATACTTGTCTAAAGAGGATTATAATAATTTGAAAAATGCTCGTTTCGGCAAAAACCAATTTACTAATGTAGAACTTATAAGAGAAAATATTATTTCTTATGATGGGTTAAACCGTAAAAATGTTCAAAACAATTTGTATGCAGTTATAACAAACCTGAGAAAAAAATTGCCGCCTGTTAAAATTAATCTCGGTTCAGGTGATATGCCTGTTGACAGGATGTTCTTTGCAAGACTTTCTAACGCAGTTATAAACGGTGAAAATATTTTATCTAAATTAAAATCATAAAAGCGGTAATAAATACCGCTTTTTTAAACCCCTATAAATTTTGTACCTTTTCCCAAAATAATTGACCTTAACCTATTTTGCCATTTGCAGTGATGCAAACTTGTTGTTTTCTTTAGATTTTTGTAAATATTTAACAAGTGATTTTGCAACTAGCTCGGAACGTTTTTTGTTTTCCTTGTCAAGAATGTCAAAATATTCGTCTAATGATGACATTATGTATTCTGTGTTTTCCATTTTTTTAATCCTTTCTGACGATTTTCTTTTGATTTTTTAGATTATCGCCCGGAACTTTGCTATGCTCGTTTCCGTTTTTCCCCTTTATTTAATTTTTTATTTAAATCTTTGTTTAGCCCAGTAATGCTTCAAGTATTTCTGCATTTTTATTGGCTTTTTTAGTATTTCTAAGTTGATTTCTATACATATAAGTTCTAAGAGCTTCTCTGATTAATTCAGATCTTGTACGATTTTCATTTCCTGCGACTTGATCAATTTCGTCTAAAAATCTTTCAGGCATTGATATTAACACTCTAGCCATATTTTTCTCCTTTTTAAGTATTCCCTTTGTAATTCCCCTTGTACTTATATAAAGGAAATTATTAATTAAAAATTGCGTAATGTGTATATATTATGTATTAACTTCTTAACAAAAGTTAATATATCTTACCTAAAACCTTCTTACATAGTAGTTTTTGTCTTGTTTTAACTCCTTTTTAATTTTTAAAAGTTCATCATTTTGGAAATCCTTTGTAAGGATTTTTGCTGTTTTCTCTCTTATTGTATATTCATTTATACTCTTGGTTTTTGAGAGTATCTCAACAAGTGTTTCAGCCGGAATAAACTCTGAAAACTCATATATAGTTTCTAAATACCAGTATAGCTTAAAAATTTCTTTGTTAACTTTGTATTTGCCGTCTTGTAAGTCAAAGGTACTGACAATATCAGATAAGTTAAGAGTTCTGTTTGTTAATTTTTTACAAAAATCAAAACAAAATTCTTTATTATTTTTCAGATATTTAATTGCTGATAATGTGTTTCTGCAAATATTTCCGTTAATATCTATAACAGCATCAAGAAATTTATCAGTAAATCTTGTGAAAAATTGCGGCTTTTTGCATACAAATTCTTGAAGCCTGAATGACACTGCCTCTCTTATTTTACCATCGCAGCCTGTAAGATTTGAAACGAATATATCAGCTTCTTTTTGTGAATTTATGGAATTAAGTTTTAAAGCTGATACTTGTCTTTCAACAACAGTGCCATTTTCAAGCAGGAGTATCAAATCTTCATGTGAATAATCATTTTCATAAAGATTCAAAGCTGTATTAAAATCCTGTTTATATTTATGGTTCAAAATTTCTAAACTATCGGTGTTCAAATTTTACTCCTAAGCTCGTTATATCAATAATATAACATAAACTACAATGATTTTTCGAGGGAAAATAGTTTTAATGTATGATATAATTTATAGAATGTAGACTATAATATTTTCAGGAGATAGAAATGAAAGAAATAATAGCATTTTTTAAAGATATTTTTATGATAAGCGACCAGAATTCAAAAATGAAAGTTGGTTTATCTCAATTTAAAGACGAAGAACCTGAGGAAAAGAAGACTGTAAAAAAGGTTCAAAAAATTCAAAAAGAAGTTAAATTATCAGACTTAATGAGAAGAAGTGCATAATTAATCTTGAATTGCTCTATATAAAATGTTATAATCAAATATGTATTAACATTGAGGAAAGGAGCAATTATGAGAAAATTAAGTAAAAGAGCTGCTGCGTATGTTGGTAAACTTTTACCAATCTATTGTCACATGTCTACGTACGTAGTACTCGGGGGGGGGGCAGACTTTTAAGCTCCACTCAAGCATTTTTAAAAGGTTGTAAAAAGTATAAAATCTGTCATAATAGTGATATGTTGCATCACAATTATGGCAGGATTTTTATGAAGAGAAGATATGCATTTACTTTGGCAGATGACACAAAGTGTCTTTCCATTTTAGAAAATATCCATCATCGTGCGTTTACTCTTGCAGAGGTTTTAGTAACTTTAGGTATTATTGGTATTGTAGCTGCCTTGACAATGCCGGCTATAATAGCTAATCACCAGAAAAAAGAAACAGCTGCAAAATTAAAGAAAGTATATAGCGTGCTTCAACAGGCAACTACTTTTGCAATACAAGAATATGGCGAGGTTAGTGAATGGGATTATTCAGATCCTTATGAATTTGGGCAAAAATATTTTAAGCCGTATTTAAAAGTTATAGTAGACAGTCAAAAAGAAAGGTATTCATATACTGATTTAACAGGACAGTCACATGCATATAGTACTTGGCCGACACTTATTTTGGCGGATGGAACATTTATTTTTATTTACTTTTCTGAGTCGTATCACGTAAATTTTCATATAGGGGTTGATATAAACGGAAAACAGAAGCCAAATAAGTTAGGTAGAGATTTATTTGTTTTTACATATTATAACAATGCGTTAAGAACTTTTTCACAGTATGAAGCAGGTACTACTATTAGGAAAAGGCAAGATGTTGTGTCATAAGGAACAAGCGGACAATGTAATAAAAATGCACAAGGCGGTGTTTTGGGTGTTGGCTCGTACTGTTCGACGCTAATAGAAATGGACGGATGGGAAATAAAAGATGATTACCCTTGGTAATTCACTTACTAATACTCTATTCCTTTTCTTGCAACAATTCCGGTGTCCCAATAATGTTTAACGGGTTTTATTTCTGATACCAGATGCGCCAATTCAATGATTTTAGGATTTGCATTTCTGCCTGTAAGAACAATTTCCATTTCTTCAGGTTTATTTTTAAGTACTTGTGCAACTTCATCAATGTCGATAAATCCTAAATCAATAGCAACATTGGCTTCATCAAGAATTATAAGATTGTATTCATCATTTTGAATAGCTTTTTTGGCAAGCTCCCAGCCTTTTTTTATTTCTTTTTCATCTTCAGGGGTTTTGTTATCGGAATAAACAATTCTATCCAGACCTGCTTGAACAATGTTTAAATTTTTAGAAATTTCAGGCGATAGGTTTCTGAAAGAGTTCAGCTCGCCGTAATCATCTCCGCCTTTTAAGAACATAACAATAAGAACTTTCCAGCATCTTCCAAGTGCTCTCATTGCAAGTCCGAGTGAAGCTGTTGTTTTTCCTTTGCCGTTGCCTGTATAAACCTGTATGTACCCGTGCTTTTCCCAATTAGGGTTTATTAGGTTGTTGGTGCAAAAATCTGACATTGTTATAACCTCTTAAAATAATATGTTTATTATATACTAAAATTATGGATAAGAAAACCGACTTGAGGATAAGAGCAAAAGCTCTCCGTAAAGAGCTTGACATTTCTTCGGCAAGTTCTAATATTATTCGGCTGGTAAGAAAAGAACATTATTATATTAATGCAAAAAATGTTCTTCTTTTTTATCCTATGAAATATGAAATAGATTTGCTTGATTTATTAAACGATGACAAAAATTTTTATCTGCCAAAAGTAAATGGGGATAATCTTTATGTATGCCCTTTTAAAAAAGGCGATGAGCTGAAGCAGTCAGGGTTTAAAGTTGACGAACCTTGCAGCAGTCCTGTCAATCCTGAAATTCTTGATTTGATTTTTGTTCCAGCTTTAATGGTTGATGCTGAAAATTACCGTTTAGGATACGGGGGCGGATTTTATGACAGGTTTTTGGGAAAATATCCTAAAGCAGTTAAGGTTGTGCCTATTGCAAAAGAATTGTGTGTTGAAAAGCTTCCTCGTGAAGATTATGATATGAAAACGGATTTTATTATAAAAGGTTAAAAAGGAGCTCACGAAAAATGAGCCCCTTTACAGGTTAGTTAAGGATAGGATATTATAGGTAAAACTTGTTTTTAAGCTGTGTATTCAGGTTTCCATTGCTTAACAGCGGCATCTTCACCCTGTTTGCAAGCTTCAAGTTCCTGATCAAGAAGTTTTAATTGAGTTTCAAGTTTTGCTTTTTCTGCTTGAATTTGTTTTTCTTGTTCGTTAAGCAATTTTGTTTCTTGTTTTCCCATTCTTTCACGTTCTTGGTCATAAAGACTCTTGAAGATCCATTGCTGATACATAGCTTGATAATTAGGATCTTGCATTTGCTGCATTTGCATAGCAATTTGCGGCTGCATCATAGCCATTTTTTGTTGCGCACCGAATAATGCTCCGTTGTGAGCATATTGCATATACATCATTTGACGACCAAACATTGAACTTGGAGTGTTCATCATATCGCTCATTGAAACTGAACCGTCTGCTATGTTTGCGGCATATTGCTGCATGTCAGATAACTTTCTGGTCAAGTTCATCAAACGATAATTCAAATCGTTCTTACGATGCATAATGTCTAATTTTCGGTATGCGAAAATCAATAGAGACATTTTGTTTACTCCTACCTAAATTTTGTAACTAACCTTTGTAACCTTTTAACCTTACAATTATATAAAAACATGCAACTCCTAAGAATTGCATGCATTTCCGCCTTTTATTAAGTTTTGTTACAAGGTTATTTTTCGCCTTTTCTGACAACTTTATCTATAAGCCCGTATTCCAAAGCTTCTTGAGCTGTTAAGAAGTGGTCACGTTCACAATCTTCTTTAACTTTTTCAATAGGCTGACCTGAATTATTTGCAATAATTTCTATCAACATATCTTTCATTCTCAAGATTTCTTTAGCTTCAATCTCAATATCAGTAGCTTGACCTTGCGCACCGCCTAAAGGCTGGTGAATCATAACTCTTGCATTAGGCAAAGCCATTCTTTTACCTTTTGCGCCTGAGCATAAAAGGAAAGCTCCCATTGAAGCGGCATCGCCCAGACAAATTGTAGCTACATCAGATTTAATAAGCTGCATTGTGTCATAAATCGCCATACCAGCAGTAATGACACCCCCGGGACTGTTAATATATAACATAATATCTTTTTCTGAATTTTCGCTGTCCAATAGCAGTAATTGTGCAACTATTGAATTTGCTACCTCATCATTGATTTCAGAGCCTAAGAATATAATTCTTTCTCTGAGCAGTCTTGAAAATATGTCAAATGAGCGTTCCCCGCGAGAAGAAGCTTCAATAACAGTAGGTACGTAACCCATTATTTTCATATAAGTTTGTTGATCCATTTTTGCTCTCCTATATAATAATATATATTATAGTATAAAAATAAAATAATTGAAATAAGCAATAGTTTATCGTCTTATTTTTAATGTTAACAAATGTAACAAAAAATATACTTGCTGAAATCGGACTTTTCTCAATTTGTTTATATATATAAGAGAACTAAAACAAGAGGACGAGAGCGATGGCAATTTCAAATATTCATGAAACATTGTTACTTTACACAAAACAAAAATCATTGGTTAATGAAAAATTGTCTACTGTAATGATGAACATGTTAAATTCATCAAAGCAGGTTGCTGAAAATCAGGCTAAGTATAATGACCAAATGAATGAAATATATTACGGTTATTATGAAGATGATCCTGAAAATTACGAATTGCTTACAGAACAATGCCAGCAAGAGCATGAACTTGAATTAGCAAACTTAAACTCTTGGGAGCAAGAATTAGAACTTGAAAAAAATAACTTAGAAACAAAACTAAACGAAATTAACACTTTTGAATCAAGCTGGACTAAGTTGTTACAAACAAATATTAAGAATGACTTTTCATACGGAGGTGTCCAACAGTAAGTTAGCACAATTGAATAGTAAATTACTTAAAAAGCGGTTTAGACCGCTTTTTTTGTTGTATTATAATAATATGCTTGAAAGTGGTGAAAAACTCGGTGCTTTTATTGTTCCTACGGGAATTGGTGCTTCTGTCGGGGGGTATGCCGGAGATGCAAGCCCTTATGCCGCAAAATTTTCTGAAATTTCTAAATTAATCGTTAATCCTAATGTTGTTAATGCAGGCTGTTTTTCCGGAATTAACAGCAATATGTTTTATGTTGAAGGTTATACTCTTGACAGATTTTTTATGGGAGAAATCAATATAAAACCTTCTTGTCATAATAAAATTGGTGTAGTTATTGATAAAGCTGTGCCTGAGGATGTTTTAAACGTTCATATTAACACAATTAATGCAGTTAAATGTGTTTACGGGGTTGATGTTATAGGATATGAAGTTACCGACGATGAGGTAGGAGTAAAATTTAAGGTTGAGGAAAATAATATATCGACAGGCAGTGTAAAAAATATAGAAACAATGCTTGATGCTTGCAAAAAGCTTTTAAAAAGAGGTGCTGAAGCAATAGCACTTGTTTGTTTGTTTGATAATCCCGAAGATGACAACCTTGATTATGCAAACGGTATAGGAACTGATCCGGTAGGCGGAGTTGAAGCAATATTGTCGCATTATATATCAAAGGAATTGGAAGTTCCTTGTGCGCATTCTCCTGCATTTACGGATTATCAAATATATCCTGAGCTTGTTGACGGGCGGGCTGCATCAGAATATATTACCCCTACATTTTTGCCTTGTATTCTTTTGGGCTTAAGCAGTGCTCCCGTATTAGTTAAAAATGGCGGTATTAATATAAATAATCTTGATTATCTTGTAATGCCTTATGATGCATTGGGTTCTACACCTGTGTTTGAAGCCTTAAAAAGAAATATAAAAGTTTTTGCGGTAAAGCAGAATGTAACCGCTTTGGATATTACATCTGAAAAAATAAATTCTGCAATAATTGAAATGCCTGACTACGACGCTTGTTTGGATTTTATTGTTAACAATTGTTAACGATAATCACTGCTTTCTTAAAGTTTTTTTAGTCATGTGCCGATGTGTGAATTATCGACTATAAGTGTACGTGTGTAATGTAGAAAGGCGGTAAAAATGGTTGATAAAACAAATGGCATTGGACCTTTGAACCAACAATTCAGTTCTAAAGGGGTAAGGTTAGCAGCTTTGAAAAAGGACAATGAATTATTGTTCAATTATTTCAAAAAAGCAGGTTTTGATGAAAATTCTATGATTTACTCAACAGATATTGAGAAATTGAAAAAAGAATTTGATAAAAACGAAAATGGTCTATCGGTTAAAGAAGCAAGAGCTATGGGGCTTGATGGCTCCAGAAAAGAGATTAAAAACGCAATTAAGACAATGGACGTTATTGCATCAAGTGAGCTGAAAGATGATGATATTTATCCTGTAAAAGTGAGCGAGAATGAAAAACATTTCTATACAAAGGATAATAAAATTAAATATGCTCAAGTAATAACTGATGAAGGTGTTCTTACAGAACAATACCATAAGAATGGCAATCTTGCCGAAAAATCAGAACACAAATATGATAAAGACGGAAAAGCATACAGAGCTGTCTTTGAAAAATATAACGAAGAAGGTCAGGTCTTAACAGGTGAATACGTCGATGAAAACGGTGTAAAAGCAGAAAGAAAATATGACTATTTTAATGGTCATAAAAATTCTATGACTGAAACACGCGGTCAAAATGAAACATTTATTAAATATGAAACTATCAATGGTAAAGACCAACCCGTTCGTGTAGTTGACTCATTTAAAGGAGATTCTGACTCCAATAAAGTAACTGAATACGAGTACAACGGGGGGGGGGCAGCTTCCAAGCAAACTATTACCTATGAAGGTAAAATGATTAAAAACGATGTTACGAAAGAAGAAACAGAGCTGGCAGAAGACGGCACAGCTACAAAGACTACTCAATTCCTTTCAAACGGATTAAAAATAATTCATGACTTAAAAACAGGTATTAAAGAAACTGTTGTGCCAAAAGAAGCAGTAGAAGAAGAATTGAAAGATGTTGTTGAGGAAAAACCTATTGCGGCAACTCCTAAAAAAGGCACAGGCAAACTCCAGCTTCCTGAAGGTTGGTCAAGAGTTCCGTCAAGCTTTAGACACGGTTCTAAAATTATGGAAGCCAAAGATGCTGCTGGTGCCGTTGACGCATTGCTAAATGCACATGGAATTGATCCTGCAAAAGTTGATAAAGATAAGTTAATTCAGGATGTTACTAAATTTAATCCAAGCGTATTTGATAAAAAAGACGGCAAAGTAAAAGATAATGCTAAGTGGGATAAATTAGACCTGCCTGGTAATATTGCAAAAACTTATAAAGCTGGAGCTAAGAAAGCTCCTAAAGCAGGCGGTGCTCAAAAAGAAGATGAAGTTCCTCACGTGTTCTATGACGGTAAAGGAAATCCAAAAGTTAAAGTAACAAAACTTACCGGTGAAAATGTAAGAGATGTACTTGCCGAGTTTAATAAAGCAACAGGTAATAATAAATCACTTCCATCTGCAATTATATACGATGAAGAACTATCAAATGAAGATAAAGTTAGAGCATTAAATATGATTAAAGATGCGGTAGATGCAAGTAATAAAAACAGAGATTGGGTAAAACCGGGTGAATATAGATTTACTGTTCCGAACGGAACTGCTGAAGACAGATTCAAAGGAGCTTCAATGTACGAATATGTATTCGGTAAAGGTTCTTCCGGAATGTTAAATATACCTGATAAATATAAATTTGATCCTGATGCAGAAAAACGTATGGATGAGTTGCAAAAAAAATTCGGACCGGCATTCCCTGATCCTATAATCAGCCAGCAAGAGGAAGTTGAAATCCCTCTTAAAACCGAAAGAATGAAAAAACAAGAGGCAATCGATGAAGCTAAAAGAAAAGCAGAAGCTTTAGCTAAGGAAGCAGAAAAAATGCCGGAAGAAGAAGTCCAAATACCGTTAATGACAGAAAAGATGAAAAAAGAAGCTGAGGCCGAAAAAATCAGAAAACAAGCCGAAGATGCAGAAAAGCAACTTAACAACGGACTTCCTATAACACCTTGGCAGACAGAATAACAATAAGATTAATATAAATAATAAAAGCATCTGATTTATATCAGATGCTTTTTAGTTCAGGTAAATCTTTTAATTTACAAAAAAGTTCAGATGCTTCCTTAAAGTTTTCAGGATTTGAACTTACATAAAATTTTTCATATTCACACCTTTTATTGAGCATATTATTTTTTGTTAAATCATTTTTAATATTTTCTGCAAAATAAACAGCAGGATCAATAAACTTATCTTCGGGCATGAATTTTTTTAACGCGCTCATTAAATAAGGGTAATGTGTACATGCCAAAACAATCTTATCAGGTGTAAATTCTTCAATAGCTTCCAAAATTTCCTGAACCTGTAATATGCTTTGAGGCTGGTTAATCCTGTGTTCTTCAACAATTCTCACCCAGTTTGGAGCAGCAAGTTCAAACACCTCCATGTCAGGATTGTATTTTGCTATTCCATTTGAATAAGCGTGTGAATTTATTGTTGCAGGAGTTGCTATTACTCCAAGTCTTTTAATATCTTTTTGGTTAGCAATTGTAGAGCACACAGACTGAATTATCGGATAAACTTTAAAATTGTAGTTATCTTTTAATTTTTCGTAAGTTATTGCAGATGTTGTGTTGCAAGCCATTATAACAGCTTTTGCATTTTGTGTTTCAAAGAACTTAAATATTCTATCTGCAAAATCAATCAATTGTTCTTCTGTTTTTTCACCGTAAGGCATATTTTTTGTATCGCCGAAATAAAGAGTATTTTCATCAGGCAATATTTTTTTTACCTTTTCAAATACTGTTAATCCGCCGACTCCCGAATCGAAAAATGCTAACGGTCTGTTATCTGAATTTTTATCTGTATTGTTTAAAATAGTTCTTTACTCCATCTGCTATTGCTTTTGCAGTTGCCTGCTTACGTTTTTCTCCAACCAGTTGAGCTCTTTCTGCACTGTTAGATATAAATCCTATTTCTACCAGAATTGCAGGAGCTGTGGTGTGATTTATAACATAAAATTTAGACTTAAACAATCCGCGATTAGGCGAATCTACTGCACTTGCCAAAGACGAGTGCACTGTTTGAGCCAATGTCATGCTTTCCTGATGATAATAGTGAGTTTCAACACCTGTAATTTCAGGACGTACGCTTGAATTTACGTGTATGCTTACGAAAATGTCAGGATTATAGTTTTCGCTCATTGCTACTCTGTCCTGCAAAGAAACGTAAGCATCGTTAGGTCTTGTCATTAATACCGCAAAGCCGCTTTTCTTTAATAAATCTTCAACGCGTTTGGCAACATCAAGTGTTATATCTTTTTCATAAGTTCCGCCGCCGATTGCTCCGGCATCAGTTCCTCCGTGACCGGCATCTATAACAACTTTTTTAACTGTGCTTGTGGTAACAGGAGTTGTTGATGAAGGGTTTAATATAACTGCAGGTGCCGGCTTAGTTGCTGCTGCCACTGCAGGTTTCTTTTTCACTTCTTTAACCGTAATCTTAAGGCTTTTTCCGTCTGCTCCCAGATAAGTGCTTGCAATTGCATCCTGCTCAAGAGGAATAGTTAATTTTAAACCTGTTTTAGGCATCAAATCAACAGTTGATTCAGAAAATACAGAATTTGCAGCGGCTGATTTGAAATTAGCATCATTATATTTAGATACATTATATAAATATATAATGATTTTATCTTTATATCTGTCAACACCGTGAACAATAGGTGTATCAAATTTCCAAATCATTGAAGTTGTTAAATCGTTAATCTTTTCTTTATTGTATGCAACAGCATTGCTTACAGTATTATATAATGTGCTGTTGTTGGTCTTTTTATAGTTTGCAATAATCAATGACTGGTTATCACTTGAATAAATAGGGATGTAATCCTTAACTGCATCTGTTGTGATTACAATTCTTGCTTTATTAACTGAAAATTGTCCGATTTTAACAGTTTCTGTTTCGTTAATTCTGTATTCTTTATTACGTATACCCATATCAACAAGGGTGTTAGGTAAATCGTAAACTATTCTTGTCGGATTATATAAAATCATCGGTCTTTCAATTGTAACGGCACCGAAACCGTTTAGCAATACGCCGTTTTGTCTTGGAGTGATTTTATTCAGATAATATTTTGTATTAAGCTTTAACTCTTTTTTTGCCATAGCCTGTTCAACTTGAGTGTTAAAAGCTTCTTGGATTTGTGCTGCTATATTATCCTGATTTTGGACAGGGATTGGTGTTGTGACAGTTAAATATTCATAAAAATCACTTGATGATGAATGCTCATCTCTATATGTGTTATGAAAATAAGGATTATCACAAGTAGTGCCGTTTTTAAACTTAATTATTACATTGTTTTTAAATTTTAAAAACTTAATGCTATCCGGGTCAAAATCGTTATCATAATACATTACTACCCTTACTTTATTCGGGTTGATTGAGAATTGATTTATTTTAATTTGTTTTATATGTCCGGAATTAAAAGTCCAATCCTGCTTTGGAAATGTAATGATAGATGAATCAAGGTCAAAATATGCTCTTGACGGATTTTCCATTTTTACAAGTTTAACCTCAGGCAAAACAGTGCCTGTTTCAGTATCTTGCGCGGTTAGTACAATCATTGAATTGGATGTGTCAATGTTGGCTGATGTAAATTTGTACATTTCTTCAGCACAAGTTTTTTGGACAAATGTAAATAAAGTGATTAAAAATAAAGTAAATATAATAAATAATTTTTTCATAAATCAAATCTCGCTCATTATTATTATATAACGGGCAAGAAAAGCTATCAAATTGTAACAATTTATATATCAATAATATTGTTTTTAATAGCTATGTAAACAGCATTTGTCCTGTTTTTGGCATCAAGTTTTCTGATTATAGAACTAATATGAGCCTTAACAGTATGTGTGCTTACATAAATAATTTCACTGATTTGCCAATTTGCATAACCTAATGTTAATAATCTTAAAATATCAATTTCTCTATTTGTTAATCTTTCCATCTTACCTCCTGATAGATAAAAGATAACATATAGAAATTAGAAAATATTAATGATATTCCTTTTTTTTTATTTTTTTGAAAAAAACTTGAAAATAATTATTTTTTTATATAAAATGTAAATTGTGAAATATTTACACGGCATTAAATAGCAGTGTAACCCATAAACCTTTTAAGCGTGTGTAGCTCAGTTGGATAGAGTGTTTGGCTACGAACCAAAAGGTCGGGGGTTCGAATCCCTCCACGCGTAGGTTTTAATGAAAAGAGATGAACTTAGTTCATCTCTTTTCTTGTTAATAAGATTTGTTTTGTTTATTTACAACTGGCAAAAAATTTTTTTTACGTGTTTTAGTACAATAAAAAATAATAAGGAGAATATAAATGCAAGTACAAAATGTAAACAACTATTCGCAAATGAATAATCCAAATTTTACATCAATTAAAGGTGTAAGATGTGAAGGACTATATAAAAAATATCCTGAATTTGCAGATGCGTTGGTTACCGCATTTCAAGAAAATCCAAAAGCTATGGAGTTTTGCAAAAAGTATGATGTAAATATTGTGTTTCATGCTGTAAAGCAAATGCAAGATGCTGTTGCGAGTTCTATAAATATTTTCTTTGATAATGTTGCTAAAAGTAAGCCCAGAAAATTTTTTGATAAACTTACCGGAAATACTGATGATAAAGTAGTCTTACATGCGTGGGGAAATAAATATTCACTTCCTCAAAGCCTTAAAGAAAGTACTGTTGAGTTAATAGATAAGATTTCGCCTGAAAGAAAAGTAGGAGATAGCTATCGCGGTGGTATGCTGGATTCTCATCTTAAATTAGCGGATGAAGAAATGCAAAAAATCATAAGTGAAAAATCTAAAAAGAATTTGGATAAATATGTTCAAGCACAGGCCGCAAAAGCATCTAAAGCAAGATTTGAAGCCAAAGGCTCTAAACTGCAAAACTCAATTGATGAATTGATTAAAAAGGGTTCATAATTATAGACGATTAGTAATTTTGCTAGCCGGGATTTTGTTAAATCTTTAAGCATTTCTGCAGTATATATAAATTGCAGCAAATAAATTTGTTATTTATTATTAAAACTTTTTTAAATGATGCTATTGTTGACTGAAACTATTGCTATGACAGCCTTTTTGTTGTGTTGCCTTAATCTAAATGTTTAGCATTATTTAACAATTATGTTTAATTTGGTTTAACATATATTGTGTTCGTGATACTATTTGTCATATAAGAAAATCACAACGTATTAATCTGTTTTTGTTGTTAGTAAATCCTATAATGATAAATGTAGGTTGAGATGTTGGTAAAATGATAGTGAGAGTAAGTCAGACGGTTTCTTATTAGTAATCGGAGGATTAAGAAATGACTAAGATTATTATACAGGCAGGCGGTAAAGGTACAAGACTGGAAGGTTTAACTAGAAATAAACCTAAATGTTTGGTTCCTGTAAATAATTTACCTATATTATTTTATGCTTTTAAAAAATTCCCTAAAGCTGAATTTACAATTATTGCCGATTACAAAACAGACGTTCTTGAAAAATATTTGGAAAGTTTTGGTAATGAGTATAACTACAAAATTATTAAAACTCATAAAAAAGGAACTGCCTCAGGTATAAAAGATGCTATAAAAGACTATCCTGAAAATGAACAATTTATGATTTTGTGGTGTGATTTGATTTTATCCGAAGATTTTGAAATTCCGGAAACAAAAGGTAATTTTGTTGGTATTTCAAAGGAATTTGAATGCCGCTGGTCTTTTGATAATAATGAGTTTATTCATGAACCTTCTGTTGAAAAGGGTGTTGCCGGTTTGTTTATATTTGAAACCAAAAAATGCCTTGAAAATATTCCGGAAGAAGGTGCGCTTGTTCCTTGGCTGAAAACTCAAAAGATTGATTTTACTGAACTGCCATTATACGGCTCAAAAGAAATAGGAACAATGCTTTCATATTCAGAAAATAATGAATGTTTAAGAAGATGGAGACCTTTTAACTCTATGAAATTTGATGGTGATTTAGTTATTAAAGAAGGCATCAATGAACAAGGAAGAAAAATTGCGGTTGATGAAAGAGCCTGGTACAAATTTGTAAAAGAAAACGGTTATGAATTTATTCCTGAAATATATGAATATGAACCTTTGAAGATGAAAAAGGTTCAGGGTAAAAATATTTATGACTATGATTGCTTAACAAGAAGCCAAAAAGAAGATATTTTGTTAAATATTATTGAAGCTTTGGAAAATCTGCATAATCTTGTTCCTGCAAAGCCTGCAAATATAGAAGATGCAAAAATGAATTATATTCATAAAACTTTTGAAAGATTATCTAAGATTGAGAAACTTGTTCCTTTTGCGGATAAAGAATTTATTAGAATAAACGGCCATTATTATAAGAATGTATTTTTTGATAAAGAAAATTTCACTAATATTTTAGAGAAAATGATGCCTAAAGAATTTAAATTAATTCATGGCGATTGCACTTTCTCAAATTTAATGTTCGATACATTTAACATGAAAACAATTTTAATTGATCCCAGAGGATATTTCGGAAACACAAAATTATATGGCGATGTAGACTATGATTGGGCTAAACTTTATTATTCTTTAAAAGGTAATTATGACCAATTTAATCGTAAGAAGTTTACACTTGATATTAAAGAAAAAGAAGTTGAATTAGCCATAAAACCTAACAATTGGGAAGATATGGAAGAATTTTTCTTTGATAATATTCCGAATATAGATAAAAATAAAATTAAAGCTTTGCATAGTGTAATTTGGCTTTCATTAACAACATATGCCTGGGAAGATTACGATTCAATATGCGGAGCATTTTATAACGGAACAATTCTTGCAGGAGAAATGCTGTAAAATGTTAGAATTATCGCCATTGGCAAAAACATGGATTTTGGATGTTGACGGTACCATATTAAAACACAACGGTCATCTGCACGGAGGAGATGTACTTCTTGACGGTGTTAAAGACTTTTATTCAAAAATATCAGACGACGATAAAATTATTCTTTTAACAGCCAGAAAAGATGAATATCTTGAAGAATTGAAGATGTTTCTTTTGGAAAATAAGTTAAGATATGATTATATACTTACAGGAATGCCTTTTGGAGAAAGAATATTGGTTAATGACAGAAAGCCAAGCGGTTTAAATACGGCATATGCTATAAATAAAGACAGGGATAAAGAATTAAATATTGAATTTAAAATTAATGAGGATTTGTAATAGATGAGTAGCGAAGATTCATTATCATTGCATAAGCCCGTAAATTTTCAAGGAGGCTGTCTGTGAAAATATTCGAAACTCTGAAAAGTGACGGAAATAGAGCTGTAAAACTTTTTGGTATTAAGGTATATAGTGAAATTACCGAACGTATTATAAATAAGTCTTCTTTGAAAACTAAACGTTCTCAATTATTTTTAGGAGGTTTAATTAAGGTAAGCAAAACTAATGCCTGTTTTGGATATAATACCGAAAAGCAGATTAAGGTTCTGGGAATAACTTTGTATAAAAAAATAGAACAAGGAGATGTTAAGATAAAATATTTTTGCGGCAGGATTGTAAAACAAAATTCTTCAAAAGAGGATTTTATTAAAAAATGTTTTAAATATTTTGATAATAAATATGATGATATTTATATTCTAAATGCAAACAGCGGTGAAATTTATTTGTTTTTAACGTATTTACTTGACGGATATTTAAAGAAAAACGGTAGCAAAGCCCCTTTGCTTGTTGCTACAAAAAAATATCATTTGGAAATTATAAAGATGTTATGTCCTGAAATCCCTTTTATTTATATAGATAAAAAAAATATCAATCTTACAGAAAATAAATATATTATAAACAATTTCAGATTTTTCATTATATTTTGTGATTTATATTTTAGGAAAGTAGAGTTTGATATAAAAAATAATCCTTTAGGCAAATGCCATTATTTTAATTCAATAAAAGATTACATAGATATACCAGAAATAGATATAAATAAGCGAATGGCATCAGTTCCTTCTGGGAGCGAAAAATCAATGATTGAAAAAGTGTCATCAACAGGTTTAAACCTGAATAATTTTGTACTTATAGCTCCGGAAGCTCAATCTTGCGAGTTACTTCCCAATCAATTTTTGATTGATTTGGTAGATGGATATCATAAAGCAGGAGTTGATGTTTTTGTAAATCTTGTCGGTGACAATTATGATTTATCAAGAGTTGAATTTAAAAATTGCTTTTTAACTTATTCGGAAGTATTTGCACTTGCTCAAAGAGCCAAAAAAATAATCTCATTAAGAAGCGGATTAACAGAATTTTTGTTACAAACAAATGTTCCGATTGATATATTGTATACAAAATTTCGTGTAAGGCCTGTATTTAAAGATATGGATTCCGAGCGTGTAATGTCAGCTTTTGGTATTGAAAAGATACCTTATATTAATGAGAAAAATTTTCGTGAATTTAATTTTGAACAATGTGACAGCTCTGAATTAATAAGTGAACTTTTAAATGTTTCAAGAGGTAAAGATATTGCAGCAAGTTGATTTTATAAATGTATATTAAGGAAAATGTTTTATGCCTAAAATAACAGTCATCATACCTATATATAATTCAGAAACGTATTTGGAAAATTGTTTGAAAAGTGTTGTATCGCAAACTTTAAAAGACATAGAAATTATCTGCGTAAATGATTGTTCCAAAGATAATTCCTGGAATATCGTAAAAAAGTTTGCGGATAACGACGAGCGATTTGTTTTAATTGAAAATTCAGAGAATAAAAAGCAGGGGTATTGCAGAAATATTGGTATAAATAAAGCAAAATCCGATTATATCCATTTTCTTGATTCTGATGATTGGCTTGCGGATAACAATTTTTATCAAACAGTGTATGAAGAATTATCTCACAATGACATTGATATATT
>UNSJ01000014.1 GCA_900548405.1 Candidatus Gastranaerophilales bacterium
CCTTTGTCCACATATTTTTCTCTGCGCCACGCAACCATTCCGTTGCCGCCGCGCCCTGATACTACTCTGATTTTTGATTTGTCTATAAATTTCATCTTTTACCTTTTTATTTTATATTACTATAAAAACATTTAAAACCCGAATTTAGCATATGATTTTTTATCAATCGGCGTGTTTTCAAATCTGTTTTGAGAAATGTTTTCTTTATGAACGGATTTTCTAAGCATCCTGTTTAATACAGCAGGCATTGCAAACCCAATCAGCCCGCAATTTGCTAACAGAGCAAACCAATAAAGACCTGTGCCAAATTTTTTAGTTTTTATAATCGTTTCCAATGGCGCATCAATCTTACCTAAGTCTGCAAAGTTTCTCGGGAGAAGTTTAAAATCTTTAAAGAACTGTTTTACTCTGGCGCCTCCCTTAAGATTTGCAGTGTCAGGCTTTCTATCCATAATTTTTGTACCGGCAAATTTATCAAATGACCTGCCAATAATGTTATTTAGAGCAAAGTCACCGCCAAAAAACATTGTAAACAAAACAGCACCTCTAATTGCTCTGTCTCTCATTTCAAGTTTGTCACGAGATCCTACAAGCTGAGAAGGATAGTCACATAAAAGCCACATCAGGGCAAATATAGATTTTGACATAAACATCCCGTCAGTGTAATTAAAATTTGAAGCATATTTCTTTAAGGCACCACTTTTAGATGTCATAGATTTCATAATAAGTTTAGGCGCTATTAATGGCGGAATTGTTGCAATCAATGCACTTGTAAACAGTTTTTTTCTTTTATCCGCTTCATATTTTTTCTCATCAAATTTACTTTGATCAACCATATCAAATGCCGCTGAAAAGCCTTTTTTATGAGTTCTTTTTTCGGTTATCCCGGTAGCAATATAAGGGGTTGCACACCACATCCAGGCTGTTGAAAGAAAGTCAAATTTAAAAACATTTTGATGAACTTTTATAAGCTTTTCTCTAAGTTCTTCTTCTCTGCCTTTAAATCTATCTAAAAGGTTATCAAAAGCTATCTGATGTTCGGCTTTAATACCGCTTTTTTCAAGCTTTTCCATTTCTTCAAATACATTCAGGCTTTTATTTTGTTTTTTAGCTTCTTTTACGATTTTTTCGGCATCAAGTCGCAAACCTTTTTTCTTAATACCTTCAGCAAGATATTTTCCGTCCTCCGTAAGATATTTTTTAGAAACTTTCATAATATCTTTTTCGGCACTTTTAAAGTTTTTAACTATCCCGCTTGAAGCCAGAAAATGTTTATTCAGAAAAGGCAGCATAAAAAACGGGGTTACGATAGACATAAAAAAGTAAAGGCATGACATTGAAAAACGTTCAATAGCTTCATCTTTGTTATTTGACATTATCGCCTGCGGTATAGCACAACCGCCTATATCTACTATTCCTCTGTTAAGAAGGGTATTTTCCTGTACTTTTTGCGTTATATCATAAAACCCTGTAAACGGTCTTTTGCTAATAACTCTGTCATTACTTATTTGCATTATACTAACTTCAAAACCTATAAATATATTTTTTTGCTAATAATAATTATTTTCGTACTATAATAAAGAGTATGAAAATGATAAAAGAAAAGTTATTCAGCAAAACTCCCGTAGAAATAGGACCTGAAAGCGGGTATGACAATTACATTATGGCAATTGAATCCAGTTGCGATGAAACTGCCTGTTCTATTGTCAAAAACGGGAGAGAAGTTATTGCAAATGTTGTAGCATCACAAATAAAGACTCACGCTCAATTCGGCGGAGTTATTCCTGAAATTGCGGCAAGAGAACATTTGGATTCAATAAATATAGTTATTGATGAAGCCTTTAAACAGGCTAAAGAAAATGCAGGAATAATGCCTGAAGATATAACTGCTTTTGCGGGGACAGTGGGACCGGGTTTGGTCGGTTGCTTACTTGTAGGGCTTAATGCGACAAAAACACTTGCATTAACTTATGATAAACCTTTTATCGGTGTCAACCATTTAAATGCACATCTTTGCGGCAACTATCTTGATACAGATTTAAAACCGCCATTTATGGCATTACTTGTAAGCGGCGGTCATACACAAATTATTGATGTTAAATCTTACTCCGAACAAAATATTTTAGGAGAAACCATTGATGATGCTGTTGGAGAAGCTTATGATAAAGTTGCAAGATTAATCGGATTGCCGTATCCCGGCGGACCAAGACTTGATAAACTTGCTCAAGAAGGAAATCCTCACGCATTTAAGCTGCCTGAAGGAAAAGTTGACGGTTACAATTTCAGTTTCAGCGGTTTAAAAACAGCAGTGCTAAGACTAGTCAAATCATTTGACGGCAAGGAATTGCCTGTAAATGATATTTGTGCCAGCTTTCAGGAACGTGTATCAACAACACTTTTAAATAAAGTAAAAAAAGCTTTAGAAGCAGGCGGATATAAGCAGGTGGTAATAGCAGGCGGTGTTGCCGCAAATTCTGAAATAAGGAAAAAAATCTTTGATTTAGAAAAAGAAGGATATAAAGTTTTTGCACCTCCTATGAAATATTGTACTGATAATGCAGCTATGGTTGCGTCTTGCGCATATTTTAACACTAATACATTTGACGATGTAAATGTTGAAGTCTTTTCAAGAGTAAAATAATAGCAAAAAAAATTATTCAGATATTTACTTTACTTATGATAAACATATCCCCTGATAACAATAACTGCAATCCGCTTTTAAAGCTTATAGATTTTGGCGGCATAGCAAAACCAAGATAAAAATGTGTACAATTGTAAATTTTACACTTTTAAAATAGCAAAAAATTTGTATAAGCTGTTTTATAAAAACTGTGATAGAAAATCTTGGGAACAATACTATGAAACCTTTTTGCGGAAATGAATTATATTCAATTCCGCATTCTTATTTAGAAGGTAATAAGAAAAACAGAGTTCAGCCTGCTTTTCGCGGTGTTACCGAAGAACTTTCAAAAAGATTTTACAAAACTCAAGCAGAAATCATAGATGAATTTATAAAAGACCCAAAATCAAAAGGAATAGCAGGGCAGCTTCCAACAAATTGGCTTGCTAAAATTAAGGCTGATACTCCTGAATTAAGAGAAGAAATTATCCAAAAAGTTTTTATGTCAATAAGAAGCGCAGTGAAGCACCTAAAGCCGTATAATGCTCCTGTTAAAAGCAAAGAATACAGAATTCATAAAGCAAACCTTGAAAACAAGCGCTTGAAAGAAGCATCTGAATATCTTAGCAAAAGTTTAAGACATTTTGGTATACTGGAAGAAACAAACTCTGTAAACTTTAAGATATCAAAAGTAAGCGGGAATTTTACCAAAAGAGCATATGTTCTTCAGGAAAAGGGTAAAAATCCCACATTAGAAAAACTTTTTATAAAAAGTTTTAAAGAAATCAATCCTTTATCTTCAACAGCGGATTACAACGGCAAATACTCCGAAGTAGCTCACTGGCTCTATCTTAATAATAAAACCAAATCGCCGTATTTTTCAAAGGTTTATTGGGGTGATACAGAAGGAAGATTTATGGCTTTAGAATATGAAACGCCTCCAAAACATATAAGTCCGATAGTGAAATTTAAAAGCAATTACGAAAATATTTATAAATTTGCAGCTGATTTTTACAGACAGACCGGAATAGAATTGAGCAATTTATTTGAAAAAGGCATTAAACCTGGAATTATTAACAAGTTTGGCAAATTTGAGCCTGCCAAAAAAGAAGCACTTATTATGAATTACCTTCAACAACTTTTGAAAGAATATAACCTGCACCATACTGATTTGCACAACCAAAATGCCATTATCGGTAAAGACAAATCAGGCCACGCTATTGTTAAAATAGTTGATATAGGCGGACTTGTCGAGCTTTAAACTATACAGGAACTTTTGAGTAAAGTCTTGAGAGAATAAATTCCGTAATTTTCTTTTCAAGCTCAACATTATGATGATAATTAGTTTCTTTTATAAAGTAACAAGGACTTGTTACATTTATTTCTATAATTTTTTCATCAATAACATCTAAACCTACAAGAGGAAGTCCCAGTTTATTCATTTCTTTTGCAACCGGAGCAAATTTTTCCTTTTCTGATTCTGAAAGTTCAGCTTTTACAATGTTGCTGTCACAATGCTCATTGAATTTGAAATCATCGTTAGAAGGAAGTTTTTGAATACAAACATCTAGAACTTCATCACCTAAAAACATAACCCTTTTGTCACCGAATCTTGCTTTAGGAATATATTTCTGCACCATAATAATCTGCTTTTGATTGTTTGTCATTGTGTTAATAATAACAGCTGTATTTTTATCACCTTTTTTCAGTGTCATAACACCTGAGCCAAAACAGCCGTTCAAGGGTTTTAAGACAATTTCTTCATGTTTGTTTAAAAATTTTATAATATCTGATTTTGACGAAGTAACTATATTTTCAGGCATTAAATCCAAGAATTTAACGGTATGCATTTTTTCGTTAAAATCTCTGATAGCTTTAGGGTCATTTAAAATAAGAGTTTTTTCTCTGTCAACAAAATCAAATATATAAGTAGCATTTATATAATCCAAATCAACAGGAGGATCCGGTCTGAACATAACAAGCCTAAAGTCTTCAATCTTTTTAAATTGTTCAGCTTTATCATAAAATATATTTTTGTCTTTTTCATAAGCTTCATAGCAATGAGTATAAGCTTCACCTGATACAAGACTTAAATTATCAATAGTTGTAATAAATACATTTTTGTTTTCTTTTAAAAGTTCTCTGATAATCCAAAAATTTGTCACAAGATTATTAAACTCAAAATATTTGAGCTCAAGTCTGTCTATAATAAATAAAATATCCATGTTGTTCTCCACCTCAACTTGAGTTTACATCTAACGAAATTTATTCGCAATAGAGAAACGGGCTAGTTAAATTTTTTCAGGGTCTAATACAACACAATTAGCATTATTTACCTGAAGCAAAGCATTAAATCTTTGTAAATCAGCCTGAATTTGCGGGAAAGTGTTATAATGCATAGGTATAACAGTTTGAGCACCAACCCAATGAGCTGCCATAGCTGCATGTTCAACATCCATAGTGTAATAACCGCCAATAGGAAGCATTGCAATATTCGGTCTGTATAATTCTTTGATTGTTTTCATCTCGCTTGTAAGTGCGGTATCACCTGCGTGATATATTCTTACGCCTTCAACATCCAGAATTACACCTGTTGCAACACCTGCATATCTGCCGTCAGGCAATGAACTTGTATGAAAAGCCGGTACAAATACAGCTCTGCCCCAATCATAATCAATCCAGCCGCCAAGGCCAACTGCCTTTGCTTTGCATCCTTGTTCTTCACAATATTTACCTAGTTCAAAGACCGCGCTAATTGTAGCATCTTTTTCCTTTGCAATCTCAATTGCCTGTCCAAGATGATCACCGTGACCGTGCGTAACAAATATATCGGTAATATTTGAAGCGCGCCAATCATATTTAGGATTAATACTTACAAAAGGATCAATCAAAACCGAATTGTCTTTTAACTTAATTTCAAACGCACTGTGACCGATATATTTAATATCCATATTTTTCTCCTTACAATCTGCACATTTTTATTTTAATATATCAGATTTTAGTGTAAAATACAAATATGCAATATAGTTTGTTAATGAAAAAATGCATAGAATTGGCAAGACTGGCAGAAGGCAATACTTCTCCCAACCCTCTTGTCGGATGCGTAGTTCTTGATAAAAACGGTAATGAAATATCAACAGGATTTCATGCAAAATACGGCGAAAACCACGCTGAACGAGATGCTCTTTTAAAACTTAAAAAAGGCGAAGAAAAAGACGGTACTCTAATAGTTAATCTTGAACCATGTTCTCATTACGGGAAAACTCCACCCTGCGCTGATTTGATAATAGAAAGAGGAATAAAAAAGGTTGTTATCGGAATGCGTGATGTAAATCCGATTGTTGCAGGAAAGGGTATTAATAAATTACAAGATGCAGGAGTAGAAGTTGTTGAAAATATTTTAGAAGATGAATGCATTAAATTGAACGAAGTATTTATAAAAAATATGACAAAAAAACAAACATTTGTTGCCATAAAAACAGCTGCAACACTTGACGGTAAAACAGCTACTTCTAAAGGTTCTTCCAAATGGATTACATCAGAAAAAGCACGCGAAGAAGTAAAAAAAATAAGGAATCGTTACGATGCTATTATGACAAGTTCCTCAACAATTCTTGCTGATAATCCCACAATGAACCACAGAAAAAAAATAATCCTTGACAGAGAACTTAAAACTGACTTCAATTCTCCTATTTACAAAAACGGAGAAATTTATGTTTTCAACGGATTAAAACACAGTTGTGAAAACGGAATAAAATTTATTAAGACACCAATTATAAATAATAAACTAAAGCTTGATTTCATTTTTCAAAAAGCTTATGAACTCGGTATTATGAGCATACTGATTGAAAGCGGAGGCATTTTAAACGGCGAAGCATTAAAATATGCGGATAAAATTTATCACTTTATTGCCCCGAAAATTACAGGCGATAATTCATCAAAATCGTGCTTCAATTTCAGAAAAATTGATGCAATAAATGAATGTTTAAATTTTAAAATTGCCTCAACAGAGTTTTTTGAACCTGATATATTATTAACTTACTATCCTATTCAAAAAAATTAATCTTAATGTATAATAAATTTTATGTTCAACAATAAAAAAGCATCTGTATCGGGAACTTTCTATCCTTCTGATAAAACAGAACTTCTTAATATGATAGATAATTTTAAATGCAAAGAAAGCGGCTACTTTTCAAGAGCTGTTATTGTGCCGCATGCAGGGTATATTTATTCCGGTGAACTTGCAAATTGCGGAATAAGCCATCTAAGACAAAACGCAAAAAATGTTTTTATTTTTGCACCTGCACATTTTGAAAGAATTTTCGGATGCGTAACCAGCAATTATGATGCTTTTGAAACTCCTCTGGGTAATATAGAAGTTAATAAAGAATTATCTAAAGAAATTTCAAACTTTTGTGATTGTCAAATAAATAACTTTGCTTTTGAGAAAGAACATTCACTTGAAGTTCAGCTTCCATTGATAAAAAAACATTTACCTGATGCAAAGGTAATACCGGTTTTATACGGATGCGAAAACTTCACCAACCTTGCAGAAACCATAAAACATTTCTGGGATAACGATGACAATGTCTTTGTTATATCAAGCGACTTAAGCCATTTTTATCCTGAAAAGGAAAGCTATAAAATTGACAGCTATACAGCAAAAATGATTGAATCAAATGAAACCAGAGATTTTGAAATGGAGCAAGCGTGTGGTGCAGTAGGAATTTGCGGTCTTACAGATTTTGCAAAAAACAATAAATTTTCTTTAATCCGAATAGGCTTAACAAATTCGGCACGTGTAACAGGGGACTCATCACGGGTCGTAGGTTATGGAAGTTGGTTTTTATATGAGGGTGAAAAGAACCGATATATTAAAGAATATTTCTCCGACACAGTTCTAAAAATCTGCAAAGACAGTATTCTGTCAGGTTTTCAGCTTGGAGAAATCAAGCCTAAAGATTATCCCTGCGTTCTTGAAGAATACGGTGCAGCATTTGTAACTCTTGAACTTGCAGGAATTCTTCGCGGATGCATAGGTTCCATAATCGCACACAGACCACTGGTACAGGATTTAATTAAAAATGCTCACGCTGCTGCCTTTGCCGATCCGAGATTTAATCCTCTTACTCTTGATGAATATAACAAAATTTCAATCAGCGTTTCTCTTTTATCCAAGCCTGAAAGAATTGAATTTAAAGACGAAGAAGATCTTTTAGATAAGCTTATCCCAAACAAAGACGGTTTAATTATACGCGACGGAAATTATCAGTCGGTATTTCTTCCGATAGTATGGGAGCAGCTGCCCGATAAACATGAATTTTTAAAAGAACTCAAATTAAAAGCAGGGCTGGATGAAAATTATTCTTCGGAAACTCTTGAAGCTTTTAAATTTAATGCGGTAAAAATTACTCAATAACTTTTCCGTCAAACAAATCCATTACCATATTTACATTATCGGAATGCATTGAAGAAAGAACTTTATCCACAGATGAAGTGTTTTCAGTTTTTGCTGCTTCTTCTTTTATTTCTTCAATTTCTTCGGGTTCAGGAACTTCTTCCTTTTTAACCTCAACAGGCTTTGCCGGTTTAACGGGAGCTGACGGTTTTGCTACAACACTTGATTGCCTGACATTTTCGTCACCTGCTTGAGGCAGTCTGATAATAACATTTGAATCTGATTGACCAAATAAAGTATTAACAGCATCAATAACCGCTTGTTTTTTACTTCCGCTTTGAACCTGGTTTAAAAAGATTTCATTCTTCATGGTAACAATTGTTTCTTCAGGAGAAATCTTTACAGGATTAGCCCACTGCTTTAAAAGTGCTCTCGTAGGTGCGCTGGAAAGATTTTCCAAAAGTTTGCTCCATAATGAGGAAATATCTTCACCGTTTGAACTTTTAGCTTTAGGCATAGGTGCAAAATCATCTTTAACAGCACCAGGTTCAGAAGCCTTTACAGGTTCATTCTTAACTTCCACCTCAGTTTTTGGCAATTCTTGAACAGGTTCGTTTTTGGGAGCCTGTTTAATTTCAGACTTCAGCACCGGAGCAGGAGAAGTCTTATATGAAGAGGGCTTGACATTATTGTTTAGCGTAGCTGCGCCGCCTTCAAGTCTTGCAATCCTGTTTTGAAGTTCAACTAACGAAGTATTCTCTGTTAAGTTTGCAAGGTCAATAATTGCAACCTCAAGCCACAATCTTGGATTGTTTGTTAACTTTAATTCTTTTATGTACTCGGAACATTTTTCAATAAGGAAAACAATCTGGTGAGTTTCCAAAATATCAGTCTGTTTATGCAGTGCAGTGATTTGAGCATCATTAGCCTGGGTTAATTCAAAAGCAATCTCTTTTCTGCAATTTTTAACTATTAAAAGATTTTTCAGATAATCCATTAAGTTGGTTAAAATCTGGACAGGTTCGTTACCTGAATTATAGATTTTTTCCAAATCTTCAATAGCTTCCTGCGGTTTAGAATTAACAATTTTATCAGCTAAAGAATTTAAAGTATCAAATGACAAACGGCCTAAAAGGTTGTTAATGTCATCAGTTGATATAGCTTCATCACCGTCAAGAACACTTAACTGGTCAAGCAATGCAATACTGTCACGCATTCCGCCTGCAGAGTTTTTAGCAATAGTGAACAATGCATCATCAGTTATATTAATTTTTTCATTATCTGAAATATAACGTAAATGTTTAACAATATCATCAGTTGTAATACGTTTAAAATCAAAACGCTGGCAGCGGCTTTTGATTGTATCCAAAACTTTATGAACCTCTGTTGTTGCAAGGATAAAAATAACATTTTTAGGTGGTTCTTCCAATGTTTTTAAAAGAGCATTAAAGGCTGTTGTTGAAAGCATGTGAACTTCGTCTATAATATAGATTTTATATCTGCTGTTAACAGGAGCATACATAACCTTTTCAAGAATATTTTGAGCATCTTCAACTTTTCTGTTGCTTGCAGCATCAATTTCAATAACATCCATAGGTGTTGAATTTGTGATATCTACACAATTTGCACAAACACCACAAGGTGATATTGTTGGTCCTTCTTTACAATTTAAAGATTTCGCAAAAATACGTGCGGTAGATGTTTTACCGGTACCGCGCGGACCTGTAAAAAGATAAGCATGAGAAATTTTATCAAGCTCAATAGCATTTTTTAAAGCTTTTTTGATATGCTCTTGTCCTACAACTTCTTCAAGCATTTGAGGACGATATTTTCTGTATAAAGGTATATATTTTTCGTTCATGATATTATTATAGCAAAGATTTAAAAAATAGGTAAAAATATGAATATTATTAAGCCGCCGTTATTAAAAGAAGGTAACACGATAGGAATTCTTGCCACATCGGGCGCAATGGATGATGACACTAATCTCAAACGGGCTGTATCATTTTTTGAAAACAAGGGCTATAAAATTGTCTTAAGTGATAACGTTTATTCTAAAGCCGGATATCTGGCAGGAAGTGATGAAGAACGGGTTAATGCGCTGCATAAAATGTTTTCGGATAAGAATATCAATGCGATTATTGCACTAAGAGGCGGCTACGGAGCAATCAGACTTATTAATAAGATTGACTACAATTTAATCCGCCAAAACCCGAAAATCTTTTGCGGGTACTCTGATATCACGGCACTTAATGCAATGTTTTTGAAACGTGCAGGACTTATGACTTACTCAGGTCCTATGATTTTAAGCGACTTCGGGCAGGAAAATTTATGTGATTATACAATTAACAAATTTTTCGAAACTGTAAAGGAAGGCAAGTTTGATTACGAGGGCACTTTCTGGGGCGGCAATCTTTCAACGCTGGTATCGCTTTGCGGGCAGGATTTTGTACCGGATTTTAAATTCACACTGTTTTTGGAAGATTTGAATGAACCGCCTTATAAAATCGACAAAATGGTAACTCAGTTGTTTAATATGGAAAAAATCCGTAAAAACACTAAAGCCATAGCCGTCGGAGACTTTTTAGACTGCGGAGATGTTGATTACATATTTGAAGAATTAAATCTGCCTCTGATAAAAAATTTCCCCGCATCACACGCAGACAAAAAAGCAACTGTTCCATATGGTTATTGTGAATAATTAATATTATATTAATTATATATTATCAAGTTTTTTTTTGGGTTAAAATATGAGTAAGGTTAGATAAATAAGGAAAAGACTATGTGGGATTATTCAGATAAAGTTATAGATCATTACAGAAACCCTCGTAACGTAGGGAAAATTGATAATGCAGATGCAATCGGCGAAGCAGGTTCTCTTGCTTGCGGCGATTCGTTAAAAATATATTTAAAAATTAAAGACGGCATCGTTACTGATGCAAAATTTCAAACATTTGGCTGCGGTTCTGCAGTTGCAAGTTCCAGCATTTTAACAGAAATGATTATTGGAAAATCTGTTGAAGATGTTAAGAAAATTACCAATAAAGATATTGCAGACCAGCTTGACGGGCTTCCTCCCGAAAAAATGCACTGCTCTGTTATGGGGTATGAAGCTTTGGAAGATGCTCTTAAAAATTTCGATGATTATACAGATTTAGAAGATATCAGAAATGAAGAAGCTACAAACAAAAAAAGTGAAAAAATTGTCTGTCAGTGCTTCGGAGTTACTGAAAATGTAATTTGGGATGCCTTAAAACTTAACGGCTTGAAAACTGTTGAAGAAGTCACAAATTACACTAAAGCAGGAGGAGCTTGCGGTAAGTGCAAAGGATTAATCCAAGATATTATTGACACATATTATAAAAAAGAAAATGAAAAAAATGAATCAGCACTCACTCCGGCTCAAAAAATTCTGAAAATAAATAATGTAATTGAAAAACAAATATCGCCTGAGTTAAGAAAAGACGGCGGAGATATTACTCTCGTTGATATTGACGGGAATAAAGTAATGGTAAAACTACGCGGAAAATGTTCAGGATGCAAAAACTCGCACCTGACACTTAAAGCCTTTGTTGAAACGACTTTGAGAGATACCGTAGATAAGAATATTGAAGTTGTAGAGGTATAGAAATGGGATTAATTTATTTAGACAATAACGCAACAACAAAGGTAGATCCTCAAGTGCTGGAAGCTATGCTTCCTTATTTGAAGGATGAGTATGCAAATCCGTCAAGTATTTACGATTTTGCAAAACACGCAAATCACGCTGTAAAAGAAGCGCGCGGTGTAATTAAAGATTTTTTAAACGCTGAAAATGAAAAAGAAATTATCTTCACATCTTGCGGTTCTGAAAGTGCAAACACTGCTATTCGCGGCGTCTTAAACATGAACAAAAACAAAAGACATATAATTACTACAAAAGTTGAACACCCGTGTGTTTTAAACCTTTACCAAGCATTGGAAAAAGAAGGTTACACAGTTGATTATATCGGTGTAAACTCGAACGGTGAACTAGATTTAGCACAACTTTCAGAAGCAATAAATCATGATACTGCGCTTGTATCAATTATGTATGCTAACAATGAAACAGGTGTAGTTTTCCCTATTGAAAAGATTTCTGAGATTATAAAATCAAAAAATAAAGAAACAAAGTTCTTTGTTGATGCTGTTCAGGTTGCAGGCAAAATACCTATTGACGTACAAGCTGCAGGTATAGACCTACTCGGAATATCAGGTCACAAATTTCACGCTCCAAAGGGTGTAGGCGCATTGTATGTTAATTCAAAAACATTAATTACACCCCTAATTATCGGAGGTCACCAGGAAAGAGGCAAACGTGCAGGAACTGAAAATGTCCCTTATATTGTAGGTATTGCCAAAGCAGCACAGCTTGCAACAGATCAATTAAAATACGAAAATACCGAAGTTAAACGTCTTAGAGATAAACTTGAAGCTAACATTTTGAAAAACGTATTTAATGCAAGATTAAATGCAGGTGTAGTTAACAGAGTACCGAACACTACCAATATTGGTTTTGAATACATTGAAGGCGAACTAATTCTTCTTCACCTCAGCGATTTGGGCATATGTGCAAGTTCAGGAAGCGCCTGCACTTCAGGTTCTCTAGAACCGAGCCACGTCTTAAGAGCAATGAATGTTCCGTTTACTTCAATTCACGGCAGTATAAGATTTTCATTAAGTAAATTCACAACAGAACAAGAAATTGATTATGTTTGTGAAAAAATGCCGGGTATTATTGAAAAATTAACCAATATCTCACCATTCCAAGATGAACTTGAAGCTTTGAAAAAATTAAAAAGTTAATTGAAACATAATATTTCTTAAAAATTATAGTAATATTAACAAAATGAATAATTTACGACTTTTTTACTTAAAAGGTGTTACTTTATTTAGAAATTATGTCAAATCTGCACAAGCAATAGAAATTAGAAAGCCGAATTTTTCAAGAAACGTTTCTAATGATTTAGCTCATAGTGTAGAAAACATGTTGCATGTTAATCGAAATTCAGCAGATATACAAATAATGCATAAAATTTCACAAGCTCCTGAAAGTATATTTAAACCGTTGATTTCAATTATAACGCAGCCAGATAAACCGGCAACATTAGAACAGTTGAGAGCTTTTAGGAGAAATTTATACAATATTTGCAAAAAAAATCCTGAAGCTAAAGAATATATTAAATCTTTGCACACGTTTTTAGCTGAAAATAAAAATGTAAGCTCGCTTATAAATCGTATTGGCAAAGGAGTAAGCAGTTACATGAATGTTTTCTTAAATTCAACACATTTTAACAAAGGCGTTGCAAATGCACAGAGAAATAATTACAAAAACTCCACTATAAAAATAATGGAAAGATTAAATCAAGAAAATTTAAATACACATTTACAAAATTTCTTTAAATATATATCTAACAATTAACATAACGTTATTATATAAAACAAGCTTACGATTAAAGTACTATGAATTTTAAAACATAATACTTTGGTCGTAAGATTTTTTATTTATATTCAATGTTTTCAATATTACAATTCCGTTGAATTGTTTTAGCTGACGTACAACCTTAGACTAAGGCTAAGGAGTTGTCATGAAAAAATTTATTGTTATCTTAAGTTTATTATTATCCGTAAACGGCGTATATGCCGCAAGCCAGTACTCATCCTTGCTTGATAATGTAGAAAATTCACTTTACGGATTTACATACACTACTCAAGACGATGTGACAAGATTAAATCGTATTGAAGAAAGTGTTTATGGCCAAGCATCAAACAAATCTACCCAGCAGAGAATTGCCAAACTAAAAACAGATATGGCTGCAGATTTGATTGGTCAGGAAATTACACCTAAAGAAGATACTTTTGCAGAAGATCAAGACAGTTACAAAGATAAAATTGCAGAAGAAAAATTACCGCCCCCGGGTGCAAATGTAGACTATCCGTCTATTAACGAACTTGAAAAGCAGGTATTTAAACAAGAGTTTAAAAATAAAGATTTAAACAGCCGTCTTGCAAGTCTTGAACAAAAAGCATTGGGCTCTACTTATGCCGATGATGACTTTAGCAGCCGTGTAGAAAGATTACAGGCTAAAATAAAACCGAAATCATTTATGGACAACAGCATTGCACAATCATCAAATGATTATTTCGACGGTGATGCAATTCCTCTTGATAAAAATTACAAACTTGACAGATATGACGAAGGCGAATTCGATTATGATGCATACAATGCAAGAAATTCAAGACAACCTCAGCGTGTAAATCTTGCATCAGTTGAAAAATCTATCTTCAAAAGAAGCTTTGCACAAGAGCCTATGGATAACAGATTATCAAGACTTGAGTCAACAATGTTCGGTACAACTTTTAACAGCAACTCCGAACAAGAACGTCTAGACAGAATATCAAGTGCGTATAAAGCACAAAAAACCGCCAGTAAATACGACTCGAATAAATTCTCACAGAATATGGCAACAGCTGTGCAGATAGGTACACTTATACTTATGGTCCTTGCTTGTATTTTATAATACTTAAAAGGTTGAGAAAAATCTCAACCTTTTTTCATAAAAACTATTTCAACAGATTTTTCAAGTTTTTCAAACCCTCTTTTGCATCCTGCATTTGCTGTTTAGCTTCTTGTGCCTTTGCTCTGGATTCTTCTAAGGATTTTTGAAGCTGTTCAACTTTATGCTGTTTTGCTTCCTGAATTGCCTGTTTGGTATTTTCAATCTGTTCTTTTACGGTTACCTGCTCAATTTCAGAAGTATCGCATTTAGAAAGCCACTTAAATGATTTTACCGAACTTCTGCTTTCAACACCACCGTTAAATACAACCTTAAAATCTTTATAATTTTTATTACCTGACGAAAGCAGAGGTATTGCAGATACATTTTCACTTTTCGGGTCTGTTGTAAGTGCATTAATAAGATTTCCGGTTAATGTACCGAATTTAGGAATATATGAAGTAAGTTTGCTGACAGATAAATCACCTAAAGGGCCGAGTAATGAAACAACTTCAGCAGATATTCTGCCTAAGACAATAACATTTGCAGTAGCATTTAAAAGATTATATTTTCCTGTAATATATGATGACATCGATGGTCCTGAAGTTTTTATCGGGCTTAATGATGCCCAGCCGTTGTTGAATGCCATATTCCCTGAAACAGATTTAAATTCTGCTGTATTTTTAACTGTTGGCAATGCTGCAACCGAATTTATTGCAGCTTTTATAATACTGTTTGATTGCAGGTTTTGTGCAAACAAATAGTTTTCAAATCTGCCTATATTTCCAAAAGTACCGTCAGTAATTTCAAAAGATACTTTTCCTTTTAGGTTCTTCATCATTTCAACGTCAGTAGCACCATGTAAGGTTACATTAGCATCAAAGCCAAGAGTGCCTGAAAGTGCATTTTTAAGTCCTGCGGCACCTGCAATAGCTTTTTCTGCATTCATGCCGGAGCCTTTAAATATCACGCCTATTTTGCCGTTTATTATATTATAAGAAATATTTCCGTTGATTTTACCGTCAAAAGCCTCGCCAGTAAGATTTTTAAGATAAAAGACATTATCTTTAAATGAAAAATCCGACGTAAGATTTTGGGCAGTAATTCCGCCTGACGTAAATTTTGCAAGTGTACCTTTACCGTTTGCAATAACTCCGTTAAGATTTACCGACATATTTTCCATTGTCAAAAGCATATCAGGAATTGTAATAACAGGAATATCTATATTTCCCTTTAAAACAGGATTTACAGCCGCGCCTGAAACTGAAATATTTCCCTTTGCTTTTAAATTAGATTTTTTCAGCGTAGGTATTTCCATAGAAATTTGTTGAGGTGTGCTTATATCAAGTGCAAGAGTTTGGGATTTTGAAAGATTATTCACTGAACCTTTAACTTCCAAAACACCCACGCCATTAGCATAAACTCCTGTATCAGAAAGCTTCAGGGAGTCATTTGCAATTTTTATATCACTTTTTATAACTGTATTTTTTCCTTTTAACGCATCTACTGATAAAATTGAAACATAATTAGACGTATTAGCCGATAAATTTACAGCAATATTTTGGGCTTTATCATTCCCCGTTATTTTAACAGACAGCGGTAAACTTCCTGCCGAAGCGACTTCTTTTCTTAAATCAGCAGGAATCATAGATTTAACATCAGATGATAAAATATTACCTTTTGCGTTAATATCAAAGTTTATATCTTTTGTGGTATAGTCACTTACCATACCTGTTATATCAATCCTTGAGTTATTTAAAAGAACGTATGCATTATCAATATTAATGTCCTTTTGCCCAAAAGATATTTTAGATTTTGGCGCTGAAATATTTGCAACAGGATTTAATACCTTTAAATTATTAATATCAATTCCACCTGTGAACGATTTTCCGTCTGTATTTACATCTGCATTAGAACTCATAAGGATAACAGATGTATTTGACGGGATATTTTTTATATTCACATTATCAACATTTAAACTCACTTTTGGAACAGGTTTATCCAGCTTGCCTGTTAGAGAAGCATCTAAAGATAATGTACCTGATTTTATATCGTTATCCTTAAGCAAACCCAGTTGACCTGCCGCTACCAGAAGTGCTTTTAATTGAAGCTTGTCAGCAATCACATGTGCATTAATATCATTTGAAATAGTACCGTTTACCTTTAAAGGCTGTTCAGCAACTTTAAATCCCGCATCTTTAATATTTACAGTATCTCCTGAAAAATCAATATCTGCTTTTATATCTTTTATGTAAGCATTATAAAGCTTATATGTAATACTTGAAGAAGGTATTTTTAAATATCCCGATGATTCCACTTTTTTCATATCCGACTTAAGGGAGAAATCAGCATCAATTCCTCCGGTAGCAGTTAAAGTATCTAAATCATGATATCCGAAAGATTTAGCAATACTGTCTGCCATATCAAAGATACTTTTAAATTTAGCATCAGATTTACAATTTAAATCTATTTTAGGATGTTTACCTGTTTTAATATCGGCTACCACTTCAGTAAGTTCTTTTTCAGCTGTGTATAATTTTGAATAAAGGTTAATCTTATTCCCCTTCAAAGTAATATCAATATTGCTTGAAGGAAGTTTTTTATTATCTACTGCCGCACCAAGATTAGATACATTTACAGTTCCGCTCCAATTAATGTTATCCGGGGTTCCAAAAGTTTTAACATCTGCTTTTAAATCCGCTGTAACATAATTATTATGAATTGCTTTAAATATATCTATAACATTAAGGCTTATAGGTTGTCCTGCAGGAGCATTTTCCGTTTTGGGCGAAAACACCAACTCGTTTAAATCCATATCAGGCATAATCTTATTAAAGATTTTGACATCATAATTAAACTGGTTTCTATCCTGTAAAAGTACCTTACCGTCAGCTAAAACTTTTACCTTCTTATTTAAAACAAAATCAGATACCTTTATTCTGTTACCTGAGAAATAATAAGATTTATCAGTCTTCATATCAATAAATGAAAGATTGTAATTATTAACATACTCTGCCGGTGTGTGGTAATAAACAAACGGTAAAGGCTCAGCAGCAGAATTTTGCGGTTGTGTGTCATTGCTGTTATCTGCTTGCGGAATATAATTTTCAATAAGAAACTTACCGTCTTTTTGAACTTTTAAATTAACATTAAGATTATCTGCTCCTGCCATATCTATTTCAATTTTACGCATAAGCAGAGGTAACAAAGATATTTTAGCCTGTACATTATCTGCAGAAAGAAACTTTTCATCTGTCGGCAGACTTACTTCTATATGACCTGCCTTCAATCCTGCCGTGAGTTTTGGAGTTGTTAAGATTTGAAGGTTTTCCAGCTTTAATTTAAAACCTGATGCCTCCTCGACCATCTTTGATATATCTGCACTGTAAGAATTTAAAACTCCGTTTAAAAACAATGGAGCTGAAAGAAACAATATGTATAATACAGCAATTAATGAACTTGCTGTTATAGCTGCAATTTTTAATACTCTTTTACTCATATAATCATACCCCTCTTAATTGATTTTAATTCTACAACAAAACTATTTTTTCTTCCTGTCCGGATAACAGTTCCATTTAATATCAGGATTTTTTCTAAACCAGGTCAATTGGCGTTTTGCATAATTTCTGGTATTCTGCTTAAGCTTATCTTTTGCTTCTTCCAATGTCAATTCACCATCAAGGTAAGAAGTTATTTCTCTATAACCTATTGTGTTTATAATATTATTTATTCTGCCATGTTTTGCCAGTAAATTTTTGGTTTCATCAACAAGCCCCTGCTCTATCATCAAATCCACACGTCTGTTTATCCTGTCATAAAGTTCCTCACGCGGATAGTTTAAACCAATCCACTCAACCTCAAACTCCGGCTCTTTAAGTCCTCTTGCCTCACTGACAGGACTACCTGTAAGTTTTACTATTTCAATAAATCTGATAGCACGTCTTTTATCATTTTGTACTACAAGTTTTGCAGCCTCTGCATCCAGATTAACAAGCATTTCGTACAATTCTGCAAAGCTAAGCTTAGACAAAGTTTCGCGTAATTCATAATCAGGATTAATCTTAGGCAAATCATAATTTTCCAGCAGAATTCTGAAATAAAGCCCTGTTCCTCCCGCAATAACAGGGGTTTTACCTCGCGAAATAATATCTTCTATAATATTTCTTGCCTCATTAGCATAAAGCCCGACCGAATAATCAACTTCCGGCTCAACAATATCTATCATATAATGAGGGATTCCAAAACGCTCATCCATATCAGGCTTAGCAGTTCCTATATCAAGCCCTTTATACACAAGTCTTGAATCGGCAGAAATAATTTCACCGTTTACACGCCTTGCAAGTTCAACGGCATAAGCGGTTTTTCCGCTTGCAGTTGCCCCAACAACAGCTATTACCTTATTTTTCTTTTGATTCATCATCTACTGCTTCCATATCAACAAATTTTTTATCATAGTATAAAAATATAGCTACAACAACAAAAACCGTAAAATAGAACAGAATTATATTCATTATGATGTAAGCTAAAGGATTAATTACAGCAAATGTGTTTAAGAACAATAAAGCAAATCCCATGAGCCAAATACTGATAAAAAATCTGAATGAAGAAAAGAAATCCTTAAACAGTTTAACAACAGAACGCCATAAAGCAACAAGCGGATTAGGAGTTTTGTATATTATTTCAGGAATCCAAAACATCAACAAATACATAATTATTGATGTAATAAGCATAAATAATAAACTCCATTTACCGAAGAATATTATTTGTTCAGGAGCAAGTTTGTCTATAAACGCTGCCATAGATTGGTTTGTTATTGAAGGATCCATAGCTATAACCTGCAAGTTTTGCATGGATTCTGTATCAAGACCGCCTATGATATTTACCCCTAACAGGTACACAACAGGCGTTGCAAAAACCTGTATAAAGAAAAGAATAATATAAAACCCTACAAATGATAAAAAGTATTTCCCAATACCAACAGGCAAAGCCTTAAACAAATTCATAGTAGCTTTTGCTCTGTCAGCATCTAAAACAAAAACCTGTTTTGATAAATCAATCGCCTCTTTTACCATATAAAACCAGGAAGCAAAGAATGCACCTGACATAAATAGAACCGTAACAGAAGCTAAAATAAGCTCGTGGGTTGAATCAACAGTGTTACGAGAATATAAAGAATACAAGTCCAGCAATTTCACAAATACAATCAAAGGTATTGCAAGAATAATATTATAATTTGTGATTTTGGCTGCCTGCTTAAATATATTTATCATAATTTATAATTACCTCAGATTTAAAACTCTTTAAATACCAAATTTACTTAACCGCTTTTTCTTGTTTTTCCTATTTTGCAGAGAGTTTTCGTTTTCTTCTTTTCATTAAATCTACAAAAGCTTCCAAACGTGTTAAATAACCTGCTTTACCGGTCTGTTCATCCATAATCAAAGGCAGAATAGGAATATCACAATTTTCTCTCATTGCAGGGAAAATATTTTGCGACATAATCTCAGGCATACAAGTAAACGGACTTATGTGAATTATACCGTCTATACCTCTTTCATCAGCATAGGCAACATCTGATACACATTCCAAAGAATCGCCGCCTATATCACGCATAAGATAAGGTTTTGCCATTCTAAATGCACGCTGCAAGTGAGTTTCGCCTTTTCTGAAAATTTTAGGAATTATAGCATCTTTTAAGAAACTGCTTATAGTAAGACTTCTTCTAGTCTGTACACCCATTTTACCGAGTTCTCGTGTTATGTTTTGATTAGAAAACTGGTCGCATACAAGATATATTTCTCCTGTCAAATCCACATGCAGAACTTCTTTATCAGTATTAATTTCTGTTTTTTTCATTTCTTCAAATGCCTGTTTTTTTGCTCTATTCAATTTTCTGTTTGTGTCAGCATCTTTAATAAATTGAATTGCTTTATTGTAATGTTTTTCGGCATCACCGAAATTTATTTCACGTGCTCTGTAATAAGAAAGCACATTTTCCAAATCGTCTAAAACAAATACTTTTCTTATAGCGATAATGATTGCTCTTGCAAATAAAAGAGGATCATTTTTACCGCTTACTTCTTTAAGAAAATTGTACATTCCTTTAATGCCGTCATATAAAGTAAGTTCAATATATTTTGCATCATACCCCAAATCAGTCAGAGCATTTTTAATACAGTTTCCGTATTCTCCCAAACGGCAGCATCCCGGAGAAGAAATCATAGCAACATAATCAGTTCCGCCTTCAATAGCTTCAATAAAATTTCCTAAAATAAGTTTGTAAGGAAGGCAGATAGCCTCAGGTGAATGTTTAGTTCCCAAAGATAATGTTTTTTTGCTTGTGTATGGAGGAATAAAAGGTTCAACTCCGATTTTTTTAAGAGCTGCAGCCCAAGCTATATAAACTGTTCCCATGTGGGGAAATGCTACTTTCTTTTTTGTATCTTTATCTGTTTTATTCATAGTCCGGTTTTCTCTTTATTTAAATATATATTATTGTACAAATTTTAAATCCGGATGACGTGCCGCAAGGGTTTCATCAAGACGTTTTACCGGTGTTGTATGCGGTGCTGAAATTAATTTTTCGGGATTAGTTTCAGCATCTTTTGCAATTTTCAACATCACGTTTACAAAATTATCAAGAACTTCTTTAGTTTCAGATTCAGTAGGCTCAATCATTAATGCCTCATGAACGATTAACGGGAAGTATACTGTCGGCGGATGTGTATTTTCATCCATAAGTCCTTTAGCAATATTCAGCGTAGAAACACCGAATTCTTTTTGCTTATCACCGGACAACACAAATTCATGCATACAAGGTTCATCGTAAGGCAGTAAATATGCTCCTTTTAATTTTTCTTTTAAATAATTAGCGTTCAATACAGCATTTTCACTAGCTTCTTTTAAGTTAGGTCCCATCATAAGAATATATGCATAAGCCTTAACCATAACAGCAAAGTTTCCGTAAAAACCTTTAACGCTTCCAATAGAATGCTTTATGTTATAGTTTCTGAAATATTTTTCGCCGTTAAAACCCACCACAGGAGCAGGTAAAAATTCTTTCAAGTTTTCAACAACCCCGACAGGACCCGCACCGGGGCCGCCGCCACCGTGAGGAGTTGCAAATGTTTTATGCAGATTAAGGTGAACAACATCAAATCCCATTAACTTAGGATTTGTTTTACCCATAATTGCATTGAAATTAGCACCGTCATAGTATAATAATGAACCGTTTTTGTGCATCAACTCTGATATCTCAAGAACATTTTCTTCATAAATTCCTAAAGTATTTGGATTTGTCATCATAATAGCTGCAACGTCAGAATCCAATAATTCTTTTAAAGCATTAACATCAACCTGTCCTCTTTCGTTTGATTTAACGGGAACAATATCGAAACCACAGAAATGAGCACTTGCAGGATTTGTACCGTGAGCAGAATCAGGAATAATAACTTTTTTACGTCTTTCACCTTTTACATCAAAGTATTTTTTGATTATCATCATACCTGTCAATTCACCGTGAGCACCCGCAGCAGGCTGCAATGTCACAGCATCCATACCTGTTACTGTTTTCAATGCTTCCTGAAGCTTATACATAAGTTCAAGAGCACCTTGTGAATCAACATCATCACTTAACGGATGAAGATTAGTAAAACCTTCTAAACCTGCCAAAAGTTCATTAACCTTGGGATTATATTTCATAGTGCAGGAGCCCAGAGGATAGAAACCTTTTTCTATACAAAAATTTCTGTCTGAAAGTTCTTTGTAATGACGCATTGCTTCAAGTTCACTAACATTTGGCAGACCAACAGCATCAGTCCTTAAAAGACTTTTATCTAAAAAACTTAAATCTTCTGCTTCATCAGTTAAAGTTACCCCTGCAACATCGTTGCTTTTTTCAAAAATTGTTTTCACTAAATAATCCCCTGTCTTTTTAAATCTCTTTTAATTTTGTCCAAGCCTGATTGAATAATACGTGAAATACGTGATTGGGAAATGTTAAATTCTTCAGCGATTTCTCTTAATTTTTTCTCCTTAAAGAACTTGTATTCTATAAGTTCTCTTTCTCTTTGAGGAAGTTTTTTCATAGATTCAAGGATTTCAGCCTTAAGTTCAGAAAGCTCAATACACTCCTCAGGAGTTTTGTCATCAGCTTTTATTTGCGTAGGAACTTCAGCATCCTGCATTTCATCAATAGAAAGGATTGTTTTATAAACTTCTTCACGCAGGTTCCCGTTTTCTTCTTCGACAACCTGTTTTTTATTTTTCAGTGAGTACCATTTATAACGTCTTCTGACCTCATTGCGGATAGCCCATTTTATAGCAGTGGAAAGATAAGTATTATTAAAATTTTCAGGAGAATTGTTTTTAAAAAGAATGTATAAAGTATGGTTGCCTATGTTTATTAACTCCGGTAGTTCAATCAAGTGTGATGTTGAAAATTTCTGGTATTCCACTTTGGCAATTGTTTCAATTAAATTTTTGTATTCCCTTAAATTTACCTTCTGCTGAAGATTTTGTTTTGGTGACATAACTATAACATTAATCCTATCTAAGCATTTCCACAACTACATAATATCAAAAAAAAATATAGAATACCAGACAATGTAATTTCTCTTAACATAATTTATAGTATCACTGACACTTTAATAATTAAAACGGTATAAACGCAATAAGGAGTTAACTATATGAGAATTTTATTTTGTACGGACGGTTCAAAAATAAGCTTTGATGCATTAAGAAATATTTCAAAATGGTTTAATGAAGCAATAATTGATGTAATTTGTGTAATAGACTGGAGCTTTCTTCCGGATGAAGTGAGTATAGAAGCAGACGGTTTTGCTATGTCATGTGCAAATATTGCAGACACAATTCTTGAATATGCAGAAAAAGAAATTAAAAGTTTAAATTTAACACTCGGCAACAGAATAAAAAACTGCGGTTCTGCAGTTGAAAGTATATTAGAACAATCAGAAAAAGAAAATTATGATTTAATTCTTATGGGTTCACACGGTAAAAAAGGTATACAAAAGTGGTTAGGTTCAGTTTCACAGGAAGTGTTGGACAGCAGCAAAATTTCAGATTATATTTCAAGAGAAGCAAATAATCGCAAAAGAATTTTATTCACAACAGACGGCTCTAAATGTTCAATCAGTATTATTCAAAATTTAATTCCGAAAATTAATTTAGAAAACAAAGAAATTTATATATGTATGGTTATAGAAGATCCTAATCTTTTATTTTTAGAAGGAACGCTTGATACTAACTGGCTTCTGGAAATTGAAAAACAGCAGGAGCTATATGCAGCACATGCAATTAAAGATATTCAAAAGCTTTTGGAAGATAACAACATAATGGCAAATGAAACCGTTATACTAAAAGGAATTCCTGCTCAAAAAATTATAGATTATTCAAAAACTAACGAAATTGATTTAATAGTGCTTGGCGCTCATAACAAATCACGACTTGACAAATTCCTTACAGAATCCGTAAGCAAACGAGTTTTAGCAAATGTAAAAAGCGATGTTATGCTTGTGAAATGTAATGATTAATAGTCCATTTCCCAATCAGCGTTAAGAATCAATCCGAAACAGCCTTTAGCATCCGAGCGGGCAGCACAACCCAAAGCTGCTCTTGCATCTTGAGGGTTAGTTTTACTTGAACCGCATTGACCTCGAGTTTTACAAGCAGGAGGAACACCATCCTCGTCAATAGAGCCGTCGAGATAATAAGTTACAAAAAACAAATCACGGCCTGCAATATTCGGTCCCTGCTGACCGTTTATATCGATTGTAATGTGTCCGTAAGGAGAAGTAACATCACCCCATTTTGTTGAGTGATATTTTGCCTGTTCCATACATATTGCAGCACCGCTGACAAGACTTACACAAGGAGCATTTGCCGTACCCGCCCAATAGCTGCCGTTATTAAGAGTTGTACCGTTCATATTTTTATAAGTACTTGCAAAGCAAGGTGTAAATGCAGTGTAACAAGTTGCAGAAACTTTAAGATATTTGTTTAAAAAGTTTTTAACTTCGGCAGCACTGGTTAAGCCTGCTTCACCCAAATCAACTGCATTTTTATCATTTTGATAAGACATTAAAGCTTGGGATAATAAATTATAAACTTTATTCAATTGTGTTACATATGACTTTCTTTGATAATTCTGCATCAGAGAAGGCACAGTCATTGCAGAAACCACGCCAATAATACCGAGCGTAACCAATACTTCGGCTAAAGTAAAGCCATACATTCCATTTTTCATACATTTTCACTCCAAAAAAATAATAAACATATTATTTAGTTATAACATATTTTTTAAGAAAACACAATATATTTGACTGTGTATTAAAATAGTGTAATAATTGCTTTATGTTTAAATATTATGGGAAATATGCGCCATATCTGTTTTTACTGCCTGCTGGAATTGTTTTGCTGGTATTTTTCTTTATACCATTCTTTCAGACCATCGGTTTAAGTTTTATGGATTATTCTTCAAGCATTTATAATCCTGATTTTGTGGGCTTAGGAAATTATGTTAAACTTTTTCAAAGTCCTGTATTTTATAAAGTTTTATGGAACACTTTTATATATCTTTTTGTTGCGGTTCCTATTCTGGCAATATTTCCGCTGTTCCTTGCTGTTTTAATAAACCAAAAAATACGCGGAGTTACTCTTTATAAGATATTAATTTATCTGCCCGTAATTGTATCAATAGTTGTTGCAGCAATAGCTTTCAAATGGTTATATGCAGATCAGGGTATATTGAACTATATTGTGACAAGTTTGGGATTTGAGCCGATAGGCTGGCTTACTGATCCTAAATATGCGCTTTATTCGGTAATTATCGTTACTATATGGAAGGGTATCGGGTATTATATGATAATTTACCTTGCGGCTTTAATGAGTGTACCTCAAGAGTTATATGAAGCTTGCGATATTGACGGCGCAAACTTTCTAACTAAACATTTGACAGTAACAATTCCTCACATAATGCCTACAATTGCATTAGTCACAACAATAAGTGCTATTTCTGCAATGAAAGTCTTTGCGGAAATCTATGTTATGACAAAAGGCGGACCGCTGAATTCAAGCAAGACAATAGTTTATTATATTTACGAAAGAGCTTTTGAAAACCTTGATTTAGGTTTTGCATCTGCAATGGCGGTTGTTCTGCTGATTATCGTAATGACATTTTCTTTGATTAATATATTATGCTTTGAAAGGAATAAGTATCAATTATGAGAAGGTTATTAGAAAAATTCTCCATACATGCAGTATTAATATTTGTTTCTCTATTGTCAGTTTTTCCTTTTATATGGCTGATATCAACATCATTAAAGGGCAATGCGGAAAACATCTTTGCCTATCCGCCTCAAATAATCCCATCGGATTTCACTTGGGCAAACTACACAGGTGTTTGGGATAAAGTCGATTTTATCGGTTATTTTGTAAACAGTATGATAGTTGCGGGCGGAACTGTTGCTTTAAATTTAATTCTTTCGGCTATGGCAGGTTATCCTCTGGCAAGAATGGAATTTAGGGGAAAGAAAGTTACATTTTTTGCAATTCTTGCAACAATAATGATTCCGTTTCAGGCAATAATGCTACCTGTTTACTTAATAACATTAAAGCTCCACCTTGTAGACAGCGTAAGCAATTTTGCGGGATTTATGGGACTTATTATGCCTTTTGCAGTCAGCGCATTCGGAATATTTTTAATGCGGCAGGCATTTTTGGGTATTCCGAAAGAAATGGAAGAAGCCGCAATTATAGACGGGTGCAGTGTTTTTCAAGTATTTACAAAAGTACTTTTGCCAATGGTTAAACCTTCTTTGGCAGTGCTTGCAATATTTACATTCATTGGATCATGGGGTGAATTTCTTTGGCCCAGTATTGTTTTAACCAAAGAAGCTATGTACACGGTTCCTGTCGGCGTAAACAACTTGCAGGGAATGTTCAGCTCAAACTGGAGATTTATTGCAGCAGGTTCAATACTTTCAACCATACCTATATTAATCTTTTTCTTAGCAATGCAAAAATACTTTATATCAGGAGAGAACGAAGGTGCAGTTAAAGGTTAGTATAGAAAAAATATTTGTTATATTTGCATTATTTTTTGGAATATTATATGCGGTTATAACTCCGCCTTTTCAATCCGTTGACGAGGCAAACCACTTTTTAAGAAGTTACGCCGTAACTCAGGGACAAATTATTAGCACCAAAAAAGGGGATGCTGTCGGAAGTGTTTTACCTGAATCGCTTTTAGAGCTTGTACAAAAATTTAAATATCTTGAAAAAGATATTTCAAAACAAACATCTTTCAATGAAATAAAAAATTCTTTTTCTATAAAAAATAAAACAGAAATTTTCACGACTTATCCAAATACTGCTTTGTATTCACCAATTGCATACACAGCTCAAAGCATTGGTATAATCTGCGGAAAATTATTGCATGCATCACCGATGCTTATGTTTTATTTAGCAAGGCTGTTTAATCTCATTTTATATTGTATTCTCGGATATTATGCTATAAAAAGTACACCGTTTTTAAAACTTGCAGTATTTTTAATACTGTTAAGCCCTATGAATATTTCACTCGGCGCATCCTGTTCTACTGATGTAACCTTAATCGGAGTAAGTCTTTTACTTTTTGCAAAAATTCTTAAATATACTTTTAAAGATAAATCTCTTTCAATAAAAAATTACATACTGCTTTCCATACTGCTTTTTATACTTGCAATGACAAAACATAATTTTTATTTTATACCGCTGTTATTTTTAATTCCTAAGGAAAAATTCGGCACAAAATACTTATTAAAAATATCTGCAATAATCCTTCCTGCAATTGTCGGGTGTATTGTTTGGAGCAGGTTAATCTCAGGACTTTATGTACCTTTAAACTCAGATGCAGATATGTATAAACAGGTAGATTTTATTATACATAACCCTTTAAAATATATTTGGATTTTAATTTCATCTACATTTGTCAAAGCATTCAGGTTATTTATAACCTCAATAGGCGTGTTAGGCTGGCAGGATACTAAGCTGGACAATCTTACTTATATGATTTATCCTTTACTTGCAGGATTATCATTAATATACAGCGGTGCAAAAGATTATATTTTAAAAAATTACCAAAAGCATATTATTATTTTAACCGCTATTGCGGCATATATAATGATAACAACTTATCTGTATCTTGCCTGGACTAAAGTCGGAGGAAACATTATAGAAGGCTTAAACGGCAAGTATTATACACCGTTATTACTGCCTTTATTTGCGGTTATAGCATCATCAATTAATACAAGACAACCTGATAAAAAGATTTATAACACAGTTTATCTTTTTATTGCATTAATTTTAGCATCAGGAGCATTATCTCTTTTAACCAGATTTTACGATATATTTCCGTATATGAATTACAAAATTTAAAACCTATTCAACACCCGGTACATGAACATTATATCGGACATTATCAAATTCGCTGTATTCATCATCAACATCTTCAAGGAAAATCTTTTTCGCACCGCAAACTTTCAAATTTTTAAGCATAGCTTTGTCAAGTTCTTCCGAGCTGACCATTTTGCCGTTCACATAAGTAATGTTTCTCATCTGCGACGGTTCATCAGACATTTTTTCAATTAAGTCATTGTCAGAATTTGCAAGAATAGTTCTTGTAACATCATTCATAACATCAAAAATATATCTTTGACGACTTGAAACTCCACTGCCGCTGGTGATTAAAGATGTAGCTTTTTCAAGTTCATCAAGCGATTCCTTGTAGTATTTTAAATGCCTTAAAAGCACAGCCAAATTATAATGCGCTTCATATTCCATAGGAGCAAGCTCAATAGCCTTGCAGTATGTAAGCCCTGCTTCATGGTAATCACCGAGCAAATGATAAGTTAAAGCAAGGTTATATCTGGGATCGTAATCCTTTTTAAGTATTTTGCACGCCTCTTTATATGCCTCCAAAGCCTTTAGCAAATACTGTCTTCTGTATTCCCATTCATCTTCAATATAAACAGACTTTTGCTTATAAGCAACACCTTTATTGTAATATGCCAGCCCTTTATTAACCTTATAGCTTTTTCTGTTGCTGTAAATAAAAGGAATAGAAATCAAATGTCTTTTAGTTTTTAAAATTTCATCATACTGATTAATAGCCCCGTCAAAGTCACCGAGTTTTTCAGCAGAAACTATACCGTAGTTCATTCTTGCAATGACCATTTTGGGATTATATTCAAAAGCTTTTTCATAAGCATCGACTGCTGAATAATAGTCTTCATAAACTACATAAATATTTCCCAGATTATACCACGCGCCGTAATGTTCGGGGTAAAGTCTGAGTGCACGATTATAACAGTTAATAGCTTTTTGAAGTTTTTGTTTTTTTAGGAATTTATCACCTTTATGAACATAATAAACGCCTCTTATTTTATCAATTTGTCTGTTGAAAAAAGCAGGGTGTAAATATATAAGGGCACCAATTGCCGCAATTATCAATAATGAAAATAAACCCGAAAAAAACTTTTTCAACCGCTATACCTCTTTATTTCTATATATTACACGTATATTAGATAATACGCAATACACTTTTGTAACGAAATTGTAACATAAAAAGAGTTAAAAACGCAATTTAGCTAAAAAGAAAGTTTTTATATAAGTAAGGTAGGTTAGAAATTCAATTTGGAGGTTAGGTTATGGCAGGCTTCGATATGGCTGCAGGTATGTATGGAATGTTTCCTAATATATACAATAACCAGGTAGCGTTAAACGATTTGACTGATATGGATTTGTATTCACCAATCGGTATGGTTAATCCGATGATGAGTATGAACGGCAGTATTTTCGGCGGAGGCTTCGGAGGCTTTGGCGGCTTTGGGGGATATCCTTGTATGCCGGGACTTGCAGGCGGAGGCTATAATTACGAAGATTACTACAAAAATTATGAAAAATATCAGGACTTTATGATAAACAACCAGGTCCGCCAGCAGCAAAAAATGCGAAATGCTGACCTGAAATTGAATTCTCCTCAAGAAGGTATTGTTAAACAGGCATCATATCTTCATGAAAAGATTATGAGAAATGAACAACAACAAATTCAACAGGCTTATCAAAACTTCAAAGAAAGCGTTCGAGCAATGTATGGTGATGCGAGCGATGAAGAAATTGCAAACAGAGCATCAACTTTATATAAACAAATGACCGGATTATCAATTACAGATGACATAAGACAATACGGCAGAGGCTCATTCACTCAAGGCTTCCTGCAAACAGTATCATTAGGCATAGCTGATAAGAAAACCGCAGAAGAAAACGTGTCAGAATTAACAGGACAACCGGTAGGCAGATACGAAAGAGGCAAGAAAATTGCAGGTAATATTGCCGGCGGCGCTGTATTCGGCGGAGCAGCAGCAATATCAACAGGCTATCTGTTAAAAGCATTCTGCAAAGGTATGAAAAACAAACCGTTCATAGCAGGCTTGATAGGCGGTACAGTCGGTCTTGTAACAGCATTGATAACTTCAAAATAAGAAAAAAATTATATAGTGTGAAAAAGAAAAGTGTGTGTAGAGGTTGAAAATAAATTCAACCTCTTTTTTTTTATAAACTTAATTATTTAGGTAAGTTTTCCCAAAAAGTTTTTGTACTGTCATCAGGCGACTGATTTATTAGTGCATAATAAGCACAGCCAAGACCGTTGCCTCTCTGATTTGATTTTGCAGAACAAGGATTTCCCGCTTGAGAAGAGAAGTTCTCAACACCTGAAGCATCTGTTTTCTTTAATTCTTCAACTTCTTCATCGGTATATAATTTGCTCATACGTTTAGGCTGCAAAGTATCATTTCCGTCAATATTGAAGAAAAATATATCTTGCCCGAGAGCATTCGGTCGCTTCTTAGGTCCGTTGATATCAACTGTAATATTAATCATGGAGGCGTTGACATGAACCTCCATGCACATACCGTTTGCAAGTAATTTTGAAGGTCTAACTGTCCCCATATCAACATAAGGATTGTCGCTTGATTTATTATAATTCTTAACTTTATCAGTATATGTGCATGTACCGATAATTTTCATCTGCGAGTAAAATGCATCAGAAATCTCAGATGCATTTGCATAATTTGTCCCATTATGTGTGGCAAAAGTTTTATTAAGCCCGATACCTTTTTCTTCGACAACAGAAACTGTGGCCTGAGAAAGCATAGAATGAGCTTTTTTAAATTGTGCCTCAAGCTCTTTAGGTTTAGTATTTCCAATCAAAGTCGGCATAGTCATAGCTGCAACTACTCCGATTATCCCCAAAGTAACCAATACTTCCGCCAGTGTAAAAGCCCCGTGTTTATACTCCTTTTTACAATACCCGAAAACACTTGAAGAAAGAGCTAAAAGTCTGCCCCCCCCCCGCAAGCGGTGCTACGCACGTAGCCATTTGAGCTTGACCCGTCATATTGGACCTTTGTCATATTTTCTCCAAATAACGTAGCAGCTTTTTTACTTAATAGTTTCATAAATTGCTCCTTGTATTAATTATTACATTATCATTATAATCGATTTTTGGAATTTTTCAATATAAAAAGCCTCAGGTTTAACCTGAGGCTTTTTAGTAAACATATTTATAATAACAAAATTACTTTTTGTTTCCGTAACGTTTGTTAAATCTTTCAACTCTACCTTCAGAGTCAAGAATTTTTTGTTGTCCTGTATAGAACGGGTGACAATTGTTGCAAATTTCAACAGTGATGTTGTCTAAGATAGAACCTGTTTCAATTTCGTTACCGCATACACATTTGATTGTCATTTTCTTATAATCAGGGTGAATTCCTTGTTTCATTTTTTAACCTCTTTCTTTTCTCAAGATTCCAAACTTGAATTTAAATAATTTCGACTATTAATATACTACAACATAAATAAAAATGTGCAAGAGGTTATTAAAAAAAGTGAACAATCATGCATATGCATGAGATATTCAGCACCATACTATATAAAAGGTTGATGTATCCGAAAAGAAATTTTGGCATAATAACAATACACACAAGATGGTTGGCACACGATATAGGTAACGGTTATATGAATCTGCATGAGCAATGTTTATTAAGATATTTACAAAACCCCGATGAACTAACATATTCCACAGAAATTTTAAAACTTAACAACTTTATTCTGGAAAAGCAATATGTCTTGAAAAATTTTGTTGCCAAATCTTCAACATTCAATTATACTGAAAGAAAGTAATATCCGAATAATAAAAAGAGGGGATATGTTTAAAAAACTATCATACGCGGTAGGATTAATATTCTTTGCAGTATTTGTATTTTTAATCCTTAAAAATGCTAATTTAAATTCTTTTGTAAACTCTATTGAAAACAGAACCTTTGACCTTCGCCAAAGTATAATGATTAACGAAAATACGAAAAAGGCAAACAAAGACATCGTAATTGTTGCAATTGATGATGCAACTTATGAATACATTCTTGATAACTACGGAGAATGGCCTTTGCCGAGAGATGTCTATGCTAAAGTTATAAACTATCTTGAGCATCAAAATCCAAGAATTATCGCATTTGATTTGATGTTTGTTAAATCTTTAAAAAGCAAAAATGAAGCAGACAAAGCTTTAATTGATGCATTTGAAAAATATGATAATGTATTTACATCAATGAATTTTGATAATCAGCCTGAAGATTTGAGAACCCCTCCAACTCTTCCGCAAAAGATTTCGATTAATGTAAAAAACAATTCATCTGTTGATTTTTCAAATCTTACTTTTACAAACTGCCGCACCATATTAGAGGGTATATTAAATGTTTCTTCAAATATAGGAATTATAAATGTGTCACGCTCAGATGACGGCGTGCTTAGAAAAATGCCGCTTGTCGTAAAATATAAAGATAATTATTATCCGCAGTTAGCTTTAAAAGTCGGTTTAAGTTATCTTGGAGATACTTCATCAGAATTTGAGATTGACAAAAAATCAAACTTCATAATAGGTGACAGAAAAATATATTTGGATAAAGACGGAAGTGCTATTTTGAACTGGTACGGACCTGCCGGAACTTATACATATATACCTATGTATCAGCTTATAAAGGCAATTAACGGTGAAAAAACAGAACTGGATTATGATTTTTCAAACAAAATCATTTACTTCGGAACAACAGCTGCAAGTCTTTTTGACATAAAAACGGTTCCAACAGGCAAAATATATCCCGGAGTTGAGGTTCAGGCTACTTATGTAAATAACATTATAGACAACAACTTTATTAAAAAAGTTGACAGAGGATATACAATAGCATTAAGCGTTCTTCTTGCTTTACTTATTGCTTCTGTTGTTACGCGCGTAAGCTCTGCATTTGCAGCTTCAATGATGTCGCTTTCTACATATTTAATATATTTATTAATAGCTTATTATGCAATGAGATTTGAAAACTTGTGGTTAGAAGTAATTTATCCGCTGATATTCTCTATTGTGGCATTCACCTGCGCATATATAATTAAATATTTGATTAAATCACGTGACTTTGAACAGCAGTATAAGCTTGCAACCACAGACGGGCTTACAGAGCTTTATAACCACAGATATTTTCAGGAACAAATGCGTATGCAGGTGGAACAGTCAAAACGTTACAACAATAATTTTTCACTGATAATTATAGATATTGACTTCTTCAAAAAATTTAATGACACATTCGGGCATCAATCAGGTGATGCTGTATTAAGACAGGTTGCTCAAACCTTGAAACGCAATGTACGTGCAACCGATATAGTTTGCAGATACGGCGGAGAAGAAATGAGCATTATTTTACCAAACACAAGTAAAGACGAGGCTCAATCCACTGCTGAAAAGATATGCCAGCGTGTCGCAAGCAGAAAGTTTAAACTGGCACAAGATAAAGAAACCAACGTTACGATAAGTCTTGGAGTTTCTACCTTCCCTAACGATGGAGATACTGCATCTAAAGTTATTGATGCGGCTGACAAAAGACTTTACAATGCCAAACACAACGGACGTAATCAGGTTGGTGTGTAAAGTTTAAAGATTAATAAATTTATCAAGTTCTTTTTTAACGAGTTTAGGGCTGACAGATAAAGTTGTGTTGTATTTTAATGCATTATTCATGCATTTTACATACTCATCTTTTGCATTTCTGAGTTTTTGGATTTGAGCAAGAATATAATAAGAATCCCCTCCGGCACCGCAATTATCAATAGCACGCTCCATAATCGCAGCAGCAGAATCCAAAGCTTTATTTTTTGTCATTATTTTGGCATAAATTTTATAAGCTTCAATATCTTTTGGATTCAACTCTATTGTTTTTTCCAAGTTTTGTACAGCAGATTGAAGATTTCCTTCAGCATAATCTATTGAGGCAAGATTAAAATAAGCCCAGCTGTAATCAGGAGAGATTTCAAGCACCTTGTTGAATTTCTCTCTCGCAGCTTCATTCTCTCCATTTTCTTTTAATATATTTCCGATATAAAAATGTGCATAAATATCTTCATCGTTTAAATCAACAGTACGTTGAAAATAATACTTTGCCCCGTCAAGCTTTCCTTCTTTAAAATAGCAGAGCCCGATTGAAAAATAAGCATTTGAATCATTATTATCTTTTTCCAAAACGGCTTCAAAACATTCAACAGCTTCCTCATATTTTCTTTTATCAATATAAACTAAACCCAAATTATAATAAGCATCTGCTTCATCAGGAGCAAGCTTAATTGCCTGTTTATAATTAATCTCTGCCTTATCGAGATTTTTTAATTTTTCATAGACAATACCTAAATTATAGAAAATAGCGCTGTCTTCAGTGAAAATTTTGGAAAGATATAAAAAATGCTGTAAAGCTTCCTCATTAAAACCGCTGTCAAGAAGTAAAACCGCAAGCTGACGCCTTACCTGAAAGTTAGCAGCATCTTCTTTTAAAATCCCCTGTAATTCTTCAATTTTATCAATTTTAGACATAATTAAATTTTATCAACACTTGCGTTTTTTCGCAACTTCTTAATATTTTGCACAGTAAATTAAGCAATGATATAATCAGATAATGAATAAAATATTAAATTTTAAGGGCAAATGGAGAAGTTATCAGGAACGAATTTTAAATAACCTGAACTTTCACCTTCTCGATAAAAAATTACACGTTGTAGCTGCACCCGGAGCAGGAAAAACAACTTTGGGAATAGAAATTATTTCACGATTAAATAAACCGACGCTTATTCTTGCGCCGACAATAACAATTAAAAATCAATGGAAACAAAGGATTTCAGATGCTTTTCTTAACGGTGAAGAAGATATCGTATCAACAAATATAAGAAATCCGAAATACATTACAATAATCACATATCAGGCTCTTTTAGCTGCATTTTGCGGAGTTGAGGACATTGAAGCGGAAGAAACATCAGAAGAAGATGATGAAGTTGAAAGAACTGTATGCAAAAGATTTTCTAACACTAAAGCTAATCAAATAGTTAATATCCTTAAAAACAGCGGAATAAAAATTCTCTGTTTTGATGAGGCACACCACCTGAGAAAAGAATGGTGGAAAGCACTTGACTACCTTGTTGACAACCTTGAGCCGGAGCAGACGGTTGCGCTTACGGCCACTCCGCCTTATGATGTTGACATTAAAGAATGGGAAAGATATGAACAGCTTTGCGGGCAAATAGATGAAATTATATCTATCCCTGAGCTTGTAAAAAACGGTGATTTATGCCCTCATCAGGATTTTATTCACTTTTCAAGACTTAGAGTTCAGGAAACAGAACATGTTAAAAAAATCTATGAAAGAATGATTAAATTCTTGTACACATTAAAGGATAATCGCACTCTTGTAGAAGGGCTTGCAAACTCCCGATATATGCTTTATACCGATGATAACCTTGAGGCAATTCTTTCAGAACCTGAATTTTATGTATCAATCGCATCATTTTTAAAACATTCCGGAAGAAGCATCCCGCAAGAATTTTTGAAAGTATTTGAAGCAAAAGAAAATGAACTTCCCGAATTTAATACTAAATACGGAAAAATTCTTCTATCAGGTTTACTGTTTAAACATAATGAAGAATTTTCGGATATAAAAGATGAGCTTGAAAAGTTAAAGTCACAAGCAAAAAATGCAGGAGTTATTCAGCAAAAATCAGTATATTTGGAGGACAGTCCGAAAATAAAAAAAATGCTTGCTAACAGTATAGGCAAATTAGATTCAATTGTTGATATAGTAAAGCTTGAGAGTAACACTCTTAAAGAAAAATTACGTATGGTAATCCTCGCAGACTACATCAAATTCGATGTAACAGACTGCTCATCTCTCGGTGTAATCCCAATATGGCAGACACTTAAAGACACTTTTGAAGATATATCGTTAGGAGTTTTAACGGGCAGCATAATTTTAATACCTGACAAGATTAAACCTGATTTAGAAAACATTTTAAATGAAAACGGGTTAAGCAATGGCGTTTCAATCAGCGAGTTTGAACGCGACACAAGGTATCTGAAAGTCATCCCGAAAGAGAGCTGTAAATCACACATTGTCAGCTTAATAACTCAATTATTTAACAACGGCAAAATAACCGTACTTGTGGGAACTCAAGCACTACTTGGAGAAGGCTGGGATGCGCCTGTGATTAATTCATTAATTCTTTCAAGCACAGTAAGTTCATTTATGCTTTCAAACCAAATGAGAGGACGCGCAATAAGAATTGACAAAAACAATCCTGATAAAGTAGCAAATATATGGCATTTGGCTTCTATAAAAATATTAAATACTTTTGAGCTTCTAAAATCAGTTCTCGCATCTCCAACAGTTTCTGATAATGAAGTCGAACAAAATGAATTATATGACTTTGGCAAATTATGCGGGCGTTTTGAGGGATACGAAGCTCCGTCATTAGAAAAACCTTTTATGATTGAAAGCGGAATTGACAGGATTTTACCAACCTCCTTTAAATCTAAAAATGGAGACGAATTAACCGAAGAAACTTTTCTTGCAGTAAACAGATTTATGAAAACTCAAGCCATTAACAGGCACAACACAAAAGCTCTCTGGGAAATTTGTCTTGCAGAGCCTTACAATTCACCCTCCAAAAACCTTACAACAGGAGTTGAAACAAGCCTGAAAATTAAAGGTTTTACATATAATGGCGGTTATTTTTATATGCTTACTTTTTGGGCAACAATATACGGCTCTTTTGCATATTATCTGACAGTAATGACAAGGAGCATTATACCATTGTTTTGGCTTACATTTGTCTTTGTGCTGATTATGTTTCAGCCTACCGTCAAATTTATAAAATGCGGTTCTGTTGAAGGTATAATAAGACAAATAGGAATTTGCATACTTGAAACACTTGCAGCACAAGGGCTTATAAAGACAAGCCTTTTGAATGTAAAAATAAAAAGCGAGTATAACAAAGCAATTCAGAGCACATATTTTACGGTCGAAAATATTTCTCCTGAAGAAAACAACATTATGATAAAGGCATTAAGAGAATTCCTTGATCCTATCGAAAATCCAAGATATATTTTTGTTCGAAAAAACTTGTTATTTGATAAATTTTTCCAAACTGATTATCATGCAATCCCGTCAGTTATTGCTCAAAATAAAAAATATGTTGATATTTTCAAAGAACTTTGGAAAAAATATATCGGAGGAGATTGCGATATAGCATATACAAGAACTTCTGAAGGGCGCAAACTTCTTTTGAAAGCACGCAAAAGCGCATTCTCAAACCTTGTAAGACCTAAAAGCAAACGAATCAGCAAGTGGATGTAAATATATCTGAACAAGTATTGCTTTTTTAGCAAAAATTGACTAAAATAAACTTGTCAAAAAGGAGATTAGGATATGAGATTTTTAACTATAATTTTATCACTGTTTTTATTGGTTCAGACCGCAAGTGCTGCACCTTTTAACGCTAAAGCAAAAACAAAAAGAATACCGGCAGGTACAAAATTTTCATTGGAACTTTTAAACCCTGTATCAACATCTGCAAATGTAGCAGGCAATGAATTTACAGCAATAATGATAACAGACCAGACAGCAGATTCTGACGTAATATTACCAATGGGTTCTCTTGTCAGGGGAAGCATAAAAAAAATCGAGCCTGCTAAAAGAATGTCAAAAGGCGCTGTTTTATACCTTGACTTTGACCACGTTGTAACTCCAAACGGAAGACAGCTGCCATTGTCACTTTCTATTGTCGGAAGAACAGATATGACTTATGACGGAGGCATTACAACAACACGCGGCTACAAAGATGCGCTTGTAGAAAATTGGCATAACACTGTTGATATAACTAAAAATGCAACAGAATGGGGCGGAGATGTGTTTGATGACATTATAGTTGCAGACCAGTTAATGACAGGTGTAGGAGCAATAGGCGGTGCTATCGGAGGCGGTGCTTATTATATTTATGACGGCATTGCCGACATGATAAGAAAAGGTAAAAACGTCAATCTTAACAAAGGCGATGTTGTAAACGTTATCCTTGTTGATCCTGTTGATGTTCCTGTAATTTAACACTTTTCTTAGTTCTAATCTTCTTTTATATTTTTATGTTAAAATAAAATTACCAAAAAGTATAAGAGGGAAAAAAGAATTATGAAAATGTCTAAATTGTTTGTACAAACCCTGAGAGAATTCCCTGCCGATGCAGAAGTAGTTTCTCATAAAATGCTTGCAAGAGCAGGTTATATAAGAAAGTTGACCTCAGGCGTTTATAATTATCTTCCTTTGATGTGGAGAGTTTTAAAAAAAGTTGAAAACATTGTAAGAGAAGAAATGGATAATGCAGGAGCTCAAGAGCTTTTAATGCCTTTTGTCCAGCCTAAAGAACTCTGGGAAGAATCAGGCAGATGGGATGTTTACGGACGTGAATTAATGCGTTTAAAAGACCGCCACGACAGAGAAATGTGTCTTGGACCGACACACGAAGAAATTATCACATCTGTTGCACGTGACGGATTAAAATCATACAAACAATTACCTGTTAATTTATACCAGATACAATCAAAATTTAGAGATGAAGTAAGACCCCGCTACGGACTTTTAAGAGGTCGTGAATTCATTATGAAGGATGCTTACAGCTTTGACATTGATGAAGCAGGTCTTGATAAAGAATACGAAAATATGGCGAAAGCTTACAAAAGAATTTTTGAAAGATGCGGGCTTGATACAAAAATGGTTCAATCAGACTCAGGAGCAATCGGAGGAAGCGTTTCTCACGAATTTATGGTAATAACTGATACCGATGCTGGAGAAAACGATGTATTCTACTGCAAAGATTGTGATTATTCCGCTAACTCTAACCACGCAGTATCTAAACTTCCTGAAGCAGTGGTTGATGGAAAAGATTATTTTTCTGAAACAAAAGTAATTGACACTCCCGATACACACTCAATTGAAGAATTAAGCAAATTCTTAAATATTCCTGATACATTGATTCTTAAATCACTGGTATACATCGTGGATAAAAAACCTGTTATGGCACTGATTAGAGCTGACAAAGCCGTTGAAGAAACAAAATTAATGAATGCACTCGGCGGAATTGATATAAGAATTGCATCTTCAGCGGAAATTGCCGAGCTTATGGCAGAAAAAGGCTTTGATGCAGTACCTGGCTTTATCGGACCTAAAGGAATGTCAGATATTGCTATAATTGCAGATGAAACTGTAAGAGATATGAAAAACTTTGTTGTCGGCATTAACGTTACTGATAAACACCTTGTAGGCGCAAACTTATGTGATTTGGGAATTCCTGAAATCAAATATGAGGATATAAGACTTGTACAACGCGGCGAACTTTGTCCTGATTGCGGCAAACCTCTGTTTGTAACAAAAGGTATTGAAGTAGGCAACATCTTTAAACTCGGAACAAAATATTCAAAACCTATGAATGCCGTATACACTGATATTAACGGCAAAACCCACCCATATGTTATGGGATGCTACGGCATAGGAATTTCAAGAACAGCTGCCGCTGCTGTTGAAGCTCATTATGACGAACATGGTATCAAATGGCCTTTAGCAATTGCACCTTATCATGTAATTATCGTTCCTGTTAACATTAAAGACGAACTTCAAATGAAAGTTGCAAATCAAATGTATGAAGATTTAAAAGCTGCAGGCGTTGAAGTTGTTCTTGACGACCGTGATGAACGCGCCGGGGTAAAATTTAAAGATGCTGACTTGATAGGTTTCCCATTTAGAGTTACTGTCGGAAAAACTATTAATGACGGATTTGTTGAATACAAAACTCGCGAAACAGGCGAACAGGAAAAATATACACCAGAACAAGCAACTGAAAAACTTATAAATATAATTAAAGCGGTTTAACAAAACCGCTTTTTTTAGCAATTATCTATATTCACATGTTTTAGCAAAAATATGAAACCAATCGGATTTGAAGACATTAATAGTTTACAACGCGTTAGGCAGATTTTTCACGACTGTTATCTGGTCGCTTCACTTAATGCTTTGAGCAGAAGCAAAAATGGTAGAAAGATTTTGCAAAACAATATAGCAAAAGACTGTGACAATTATAGAGTCCGCTTTCAAAACATTAATGATAAAGTTGAAGATTTTTTTGTTAACGAAAAAGAAATTGAAGACCTTACACTGGTCGATAAATTTTTAAACCCGATTGAATTAGATTTTCCTAAAAATCCTATTATTTCTGCTGTTGAAATTGCAATGAACAAAATGCTGACTAAATATCCTGATAAAAAACCACTATCAAGCAGATTATTTGAATGTTCAGAAAAATTTGAATATAATCGCCCGTCTAATTTTCTTGAATGGTTTACAGGCAAAAAACCTATCTCAATAAATGAAGCAAGTTTAAGAATGTCTTTGAGATCCAAAAAGAAAGAGGCTGTTGAGCTGCTGGAACAAATTGGCGAAACAGGAGATAATAACAGTTTTGTAATAGGTTCGGGACACAATTTTATTAAAGGGATTACCAACTGGCATTGCTATACAATCGAAAAAATAGATTTGAAGAACAAAACAGTAACAATTTTTGATAACAAATACCGTGATGAAATCGTAATGCCATTTAATGATTTAATAAAAAAATTCAAATATATCACAGGATTTTTTGATGGTTCATTGAAGTAGTCTATTTTTGATGATGCCTGAATGCAAAATATTTAAATAGAATGTAAGTAATAATTGATGCAAATAATATAGAGAATAACTGACCTATATATACATTTTTGGTAACAAACTTAACTATAATTTCAAGTATAATTGCATTGCAGATGTAACTTACAACCCAAGTTGTACAACATTTTAAATACTCTTTTAACCAGTTACCTTTAGTGCAGAACACAAATAGCTTTTGATTAACAAAAGAAAAAACAGATGATATAATCCATTGAAGAGCAACACATATTTGATAATGCTCCTGACCTATAAAATAAAGAGCCACCGCAAAAATTATATATGAAAACGCTGCGTTAATCCCGCCGATAAATAAAAATCTTATTTGATCTGGTATTTTACACCATTTACTATACAATACTTCCGCTCTGCTCATTAATAAGCCTTTCCTACCAAAGAAAAATGTGTCTTTAATTCCAGAGCATCATCCAATTTTGATAATTTAATCTTTTCTCCGTAACGTTTTTCAAGAGCAAGTTCAATCAAATAATCTGCAAAATGCGGATTTTTAGGCAACAAAGAACCATGTAAATATGTTCCGAAAACATTTTTATAACGTCCGCCTGCTGTTTTATCTTCACCATTGTTTCCGTTTCCGACTATAACTTTCCCGATAGGCTTTGTATCTCCTTGAAGATAAGTCAGACCACTGTGGTTTTCAAATCCCACAAGAGAAGAAGGCTCTAAAAAATCTGTTTCAACAGTAACATTTCCGATAAATCTCTTTTTTCCGGCAGTTGTAAAAGCATCCATAAGGCTTATACCAATAAGCTTATCACCGTCAAAAGGCTGATAATAATGTCCGAACAATTGATAACCGCCGCAAATCCCTAAAAATACAGCACCATTATCACGTTCTAAGTGTAGAAAATCTTTATGCTTATACAGCTCACCGGCAACTTCTTCTTGCTGCTTATCCTGTCCGCCGCCTATGAAATATAAATCGTGTTCTTTAATTTCATCACCAATACCGATTTCATCAAGTTCGACTTCAATTCCTCTCCACTCACAGCGTTTTACAAGTGTGATAATATTGCCTAAATCTCCGTATAAATTCAGTAATTTAGGATAAAGGTGTGCTATTGAAATTTTTAAATTACTCTCTTCCATGCTGTTATAATTATATCACAATATTTAATCGTGGTATAATCAGTAATATGATAGATACACATTCGCACATAAATATGATAGAAAGCCTATCCCTTGATGAGATTATCAAAAACGCATTTGATAACGGGATTGATAAGATTATAGTTCCATCAGCATACCCGGCTGATATGGAAAATATTATGGACCTTGTAAATAAATACGATAACGTTTACGGAATGCTCGGAATTCATCCGTCTGAGGTAAAAAGCTGGGATGACAGCTTTATTGAAAAAATTAAAAATTATGCAAAAAATTCTAAAATTGCAGCTATCGGGGAAATCGGGCTGGATTATTACTGGGATAAAAGTTTTAATGATTTGCAAAAAGAAGTATTTATAAAACAGATTAAACTTGCAAACGAGCTTAATCTTCCTATTGATATACACGATAGAGAAGCTCATAAAGATACATATGACATAATACAAGAGCATAATAACGGTTCAAAAGTTATAATGCACTGCTTTTCAGGAAGTGTTGAATTTGCAAGGGAATGTGTAAAAGCAGGTTTCTACTTAGGCATAGGCGGTGTGGTAACTTTTAAAAATGCAGTAAAAATGAAAGAAGTCGCAAAAGATGTTCCGCTTGAAAAAATACTGCTCGAAACTGATGCACCTTATCTTACGCCCGTACCGTTCAGAGGCAAAGAAAATCAGCCTGCTTATGTTAAATATATTGCGGAGGAAATTGCTTCTTTAAGAGAAATAACAAAAGAAGAAGTCGCACTAGTTACAACAGAAAATGCAAAAACTGTTTTTAACATCAAATAATAATATTGACAAAGCAAACCAAATAGTAAATAATAATAATGTTAAACATGATATATAAGGAGGCTGGAAATGATTGGTTCAAGAAGCATTAAGGTTGCCCCCCCCCCGCAAAATTCGTAAATTGCAAGGGATTAAGAGGGTTTAACTTTTTATTATCAAGACTTTACAAAGCTGATAAAATTCGATATAATAGTGATACAACACATCACAATTATATTTTGAGGGAATTTATGGGTTTTTATCGAAAGAAATCAGCTTTTACATTAGCAGAAGTTTTAATTACTCTGGGTATTATAGGTGTAGTTGCAGCTTTAACTATGCCTGCGGTTATTGCAAATTATCAAAAACAAGAAACTGTAAGTAAATTAAAAAAATTCTATTCTGTTATGCAGCAAGCCATAACAAGAGCAGAACTTGAGTATGGCAATATCGAAGACTGGGATTTTGGAAAAAACGACGAAACTATCTTATTTTTTAATAAGTATCTAAGGCCTTATTTACAAGTAGCAAAAACTTACGATGTAGGTGAAGCTCCTGACAATATAGTATATAAATGTATTAACGGAGGAAATTGCAATTCATACGGTGATTTAGCACACAATCCGAGATTTGTTCTTTCAGACGGCACAATGATTTTATCAACAGATTTAGCGTATGATAAAACAGGTGTACATCCTATGATGAATATTATTATAGACACAAACGGATTTAAAGCACCCAATAGATATGGTCGTGACATATTTGCGTTTTCAATACAAAAAAATAAAAAATTCGTACCTGCAGGTGTCGGTTATACAAGTGCAGAAGAGGGCTCAGCCGAATTAAACAGAGATTGGATTATAAGCGGCAATAAACGAGGATGCAGCACCGGAAAAGACGGCTTTTGGTGCGCTGCATTAATAATGATTGACGGCTGGGAAATAAAAGACGACTATCCATGGTAAATTCTGTTTGTGTTATTTTTAATATATGACTAAAGAAAGATTAGATAAATATCTTACAGATTTAGGATATTTCGACACAAAAAGCAAAGCTGCAGCAGCAATTCTTGCAGCACACGTTAAAATCAACGACGAATACATTACTAAAGCAGGATTTCAGATTAATCCTGAGAAAGAATACGATATTGTCGTAAAATCTATGCCTTATGTATCACGCGGCGGCTTTAAGCTGAAAAAAGCTCTTGATGCATTCAATTTTACGGTACAAGACAGAATTTGCTTTGATGCAGGCGCTTCTACGGGTGGATTTACAGACTGCCTGCTTCAAAACGGAGCGAAATTTGTTTATGCTGTTGATGTCGGTTACGGTCAGCTTGATTGGAAAATCAGATCTTGCGAAAAAGTAAAGACTGTTGAACGCACAAATTTAAAAATTTGTAATCTTTCAGATATATATACTGAAAATGAACCTGTTGCTGATTTGCTTGTTAGCGACCTTTCATTTATATCACTTACAAAAGTTTTAGAAAATCTCAAAACGCTTCTTAATCCTGAATATCATGAAATGGTTTGTCTTATAAAGCCTCAATTTGAAGCAGGCAAGGAAAAGGTTGAAAAAGGCGGAGTAGTTAGAAGCAGACAGACACACGAAGAAGTAATAGATACTGTTTTAAATTTTGCCCAAAATATAGGATATGCCGTAAAAGGATTGACATATTCATCAATAAAAGGTCCGTCAGGCAATATAGAATATCTTGTGTGGCTTGAATACGGCAGAAGTAATAAATACGATACAATTAATATTGTATCTGTTGTTAATGAAGCTTTTGAAAAGCTTAATCAATAAATTTCTTAACTTTTTCACGAATATCATCAACTACTTTGGAAAACTTTTCAAAACACTCACTCATAACAGTTTGATATTCTTCTGAATATATTCTTTTCTTTGGAAACTCAAGAGAATTTATCAGCTCAACAAAATCTGTTTTATTAACGGAAGGGTTGAACATTTCTCTTGATTTAGCTGCTTTATTAATATATTCGCTGTAATCTTCCAATTTTCTTTTCAAGACTTTAATGTACTCATTAATACCTGAATCATTTATGAACTTTTCATCAGCATACTTGAATACTGACGGAATTTGATTGGTTTTATGATTGTAATTTGAAACAATTTTTGAAAAATCGTTCAGCAGATAAAATTCAGACTCTTTACCCCTCTTTTGAACAAGGATTTTTACTAAATTTCCGCTTTTACGCTGAAGATTTAAAATACCGATTTTTTCAATATCCTGATTTTCAAGATTATTAAATATTAGCATTTTAAGTCCGTGTGCAACTTCAACATCCTTGTATTGTGATTTTATTTTAGATGCAACTGAAGCCGATAATTTTGAAAGGGTATCAGTTGATTTTTCAGCCAATTCGGATGCTGCTTTTAAGTCAGCAGATACATTATCGGAAAGGTGTCCTGCTGCAACTTGTATAGGCTTATTAACAGTTTTTGGATTTATTTTTTTTACGACAGGCTCTTTTTTTACCTGCATCCACTCTGATGCAAATTTATGAAAATCCTGAAGTTTTTCATCATATAAGGCAAAGTATTTGTTTATAATCGGCTGAACAGATGCAACCTTTTCCTGCGGAAGAAATTTGAGAGTTTCAGGAGTATTCATGGGAAACTTCTCATTTAAATTTGAAACAATTCTATTGTCTGATATTAAATAATATTTTTCTGTTCCGTTTTTCGGATTTTCAATAATTAAACGTAAAAGCCTTCCGTGTTTTTTGTTCATAACATCATGTAAAGTTATTGTTTCAGCATCTTTGCCTAAATTTTTAAATGTAAAACCTCCATTTTTGCTTCCTTTTAATTGAATATCAGGGTATGCATTTTTAATGCGCAGTCCTTTAGCTTCTGAATAGCCGGCGAACACATGTTTAACCTGATTTAATCGTTCTACAACAGAAGAAACAAGGTTAGATGTTGAACTGTCAAACCTTCCGGCTAATGCCTCATAGTTAATCTTAGGGCGACCCGTTTTAATTACCTGTGATTGTTCTGCAGTTTTTTGCGGTTTAGTATTTTTAGCAGGAGCGGATTTTTGAACCTGCTGTGAAGGCTTATTAATTTTATGATGGCTTTTTGAATTTAACGGTCTTGTGTCAGAATATATATTATTGTTATTTATTTTAATATATGTTGTTTGTGCCGGATATTCTATACGCATAGGAGTAAGTCCGCTCACTGCTTTTCTCAATTTTAAGAGAGGAAAATCAGTCAAATTAATAAGATTTTCTAATTCCCTTTCTATGTTCTCTGAATTCAATTCCTCTTTAGAAAGAGAATCAGAACTCTTT